>JASHVM010000187.1:0-3004 GCA_030044595.1 Streptosporangiaceae bacterium | reverse complement strand
TTTCCAAGGCGACCTGGTCGCTCACCCCCTCGACGAGGATGACCGCGTACGAGCCGGCGGCCGCGGCACGCACGCGCGCGGCCGCCGCCGCCAGCGCGGCGTTGCCGCCACCGGCAGGCCCGGTCACCGCGATCAGGCGGGCCAGCGACTCATCGTCCACCTGCCCAGTGTCACCTCCCCGGCCGCGGCGGCAAGCTGGTAGCGCGCAGCGCCGGCCGGTAATTCCCGCGGCCCAGGGTCCGCGGCTCGATGCCGTCCACGCTAACGGCGGGGTGGTGAGTCGGCGACGGCGGCCCTTCCGAGGGGCTGGTCGAGAGGCTCGTCGAAGCTGAGCGCCGCTGGCCGGGCTGGTCAGGAGGGGATGAACGGCCAGCCCACTCCGGACTGCTCGGCGTGAACCGCCGCGTCGGGCGGGGCCTGTTGCCTGATCTGCCCGGCGAGTTCGGTGGCTTGATCCTCATTGCTGGCCCCGACGACGAGGAACTTCCAGCGGCGTACCACGGGCTGGCCCTCGCTTTCCAGCTTGCGCGCCAGCGCGACCGCCTCGTGGTGCGAGCGCAGCTCCACCCGGACCTGCCACCGGGCCATCCCGGTGGCCTGCGACTCGGCGGTTTCGGTGTCCTCGAGCCGCTGGCGCTCGGCCTGCCGTTCGGCCTCGGTCTGCGGCATCGGCACGTCCGGGGCTTCCCACTCCTCCTCGATGGGATGCCAGCGATGCACGGCGGAGGTCGCCTGCAGGTCATGCTGGGCCAGCACGTCGTGGGCGACCTGCTCGGCGTTCCTGGCCGCGGCCTCGGTATCGGCGTACAGGAAGATCTCCGCGTCGCCCGCGCCGACGGCGACGCCGCGGCCGAGCCGACGGCGGATTTCTTCTTCGGCCGTGGGCAGGGAAGCGGATTCCTCGGCTGGCACCTGGCCGGTCAGGGAGACGCTCACCCGCCAGTCATCGCTGTCTGTCACGGCACGACCTTAACGCACCCGGGTCCTTTGATCCGCGGTTCGGTCACGCCCGGCCGCGGCGCACAGGCGGTCCCGCGGCGGTCAGCCGACGGTGGTCAGCGGCGTGGTGTCCCGGGCCTCAAGGGCCTCGCCGCAGGCCTCGCAGACCACCTGGGCCACCAGGCGGTGGCCGCAGTCGTGCTGGAGGACGAGCGGCGGCCCGCCGTCGCCGGCCAGGTACCGGTCGCCCCAGCGCATCAGGGTCATGATGACCGGGTACAGGTCACGTCCGGCACCGGTCAGGTGGTACTCGAACCGCGCCGGGTGCTCGCAGTACCGGCGGCGCTCGAGGATCCCCGCGGCGACCAGGGTGCGGAGCCGGGCGGCCAGCGTGTCACGCGGCGCTCCGGTGCGCTTGACCATCTCGTCGAAACGGTGGTTGCCGAGGAAGGCTTCCCGTACGGCGAGCAGCGCCCACTTCTCCCCGACGATGTCCAGGGTGCGGGCCACCGAGCACGCTCGAGGCTGGGCGGATTCCGCGGTCACAATACGAGTGTACCTCGTTAGTTGGATTTCTGGACGTACTAAACGGTCGTGATGTACGGTGGGTCCAGATTCCGGACTTAGTCAGGGAGGCCCCGTGACCGCCAGCGCTTCGACGCCGCCCGATCAGGTCGGCCCCCCGGCCGCGAGCCCAGCCGCGGCGCCAGATACCCGCCGGGTGATGGCGATCGTCGGGGTCCTGTCCCTGGCGGTGTTCATGTCCAGCCTGGACCTGTTCATCGTCAACCTGGCGTTCCCCTACATCGGCCGGCAGTACGCCGGAACGCCGCTGAGCTCGCTGTCCTGGGTGCTCAACGCCTACACCGTGGTCTTCGCCGCGGTGCTGGTGCCCGCCGGGCGGTGGGCCGACCTGATCGGGCGGCGGCGCGTGCTGATCGCCGGCCTGGCCTGCTTCAGCGCGGGGTCGCTGCTGTGCGGCCTCGCCCCGGGGGTGCCCGCGCTGATCGCGGCCCGGGTCATCCAGGCGATCGGAGCCGGTCTCATGGTGCCCGCGTCGCTGTCGCTGCTGCTGGCCGCCGTTCCGGCCGCGGCCAGGCCGAAGGCCCTGGGTACCTGGTCCGCGCTGGGTGCCCTGGGCGCCGCTCTCGGCCCGGTCATCGGGGGGCTCCTGGTCCAGGTCAACTGGCGCTGGGTGTTCTGGATCAACCTGCCCGTCGGATTGGCCGCCGTCGCGCTGGCCATGCGGGTGGTACCGGAGAGCAAAGACGAGCGCGTCCGCAGGCAGCCCGACGTGATCGGCGCCGCCCTGCTGGCCGCGACCGTCGGCCTGGTCGCGCTCGCGCTGGTCAAGGCCCCGTCGTGGGGCTGGAGCTCGGCGGACTTCATCGGCCTGCTGGTCGCGTCCCTGGCCTGCGGGGCGGCCCTGGTGAACCGGTCGAGGCGGCACCATTCGCCGGTCATCGAGCTGAGGCTGTTCCGCTCCCGGAGCTTCAGCGGCGCCTTCGCCGCCTCGATCCTGTACTACGCCGGGTTCGGCGCCTTCGTGCTCAACGCGGTCGAGTTCCTCACCGGTGTATGGCACTACTCCGCGGTGGTAGCGGGCCTGGCCATCGCGCCCGGGCCGCTCATGGTGCTGCCGTTCGCCCGCGTCGCCGCGCCCCGCATGGCGGCCTGGCTCGGAGGGTCCGGGCGGGTCGCGGTGATCGGCTGCGTCGTCAACGCCGGCGCGCAGTTGCTGTGGTACACCCAGATTCAGGCGCACCCCGCCTACCTGACTCACCTGCTGCCGGCTCAGCTCCTCGGCGGCGCCGGGGTCGGCCTGACGATCCCCTCACTGCTGGGCGCGGGCACCGCCGCGCTCACCCCGGCCAGCTTCGGCACCGGCAGCGGGATCCTCAACATGGCCCGCCAGGTCGGCACCGTGCTCGGCGTCGCCGGCCTGATCGCCATTCTCGCCCACGTCTCCCCCGGCGATCCGGTCGCCGCCTACCGGCACGGCCTGGTCCTGATCATCGCGTTCTTCGCCGCCGCGGGCGCCGCCGCCGCGGCTCTGCTGACCGGG
>JASHVM010000186.1:0-3764 GCA_030044595.1 Streptosporangiaceae bacterium | reverse complement strand
CGGGACATGCTGCCACAGCCGACTTGGCAGGTTCAATCCCGGGCGATCGGCAGCGATCTCATCGGATCGGCAAGTCCCTCGCGCCGCACGGTGCGCGGCTGACCGCTTCGCGGGATGATCAGCGTGGTTGACGAGCTCACCTCGGCCGACGATCAACGGCACGGCGCGGCGGGCGCTCTACGCCGAGCCTGGTCCCTGCTACCGGGTATGTAGGACCGGCTCCGCCTCGCCGACCCGGCGCACCCGCCTTCGCGGCGCATCGTTACCAGCGCGTCACCGACTCCGCTCGGGGCCTGCGCTCGGCTCGCAAGCGCATGTCAAGTACCAGCGCGCCGTCGGGCAGGCAGCGCACGGGGTTGAGATCCACCTCCACCAGCTCCGGGACGGCGCGCAGCAGCGCTGCGAAGCGCAAGATCAGTTCTTGCAGCGCCACGCGGTCCAAGGGGACGGAACCGCGGAAGCCGTCGAGCTGAACCGACAGGGTTTCGGAGGCGCTGATCAGTTCGCGTGCGTCGACGTCGGTCACGGGCAGCAACCGGTAGGCGACGTCACGCCCAAGACCTGCGCGGCGCCCGCCCAGGCCGATCGCCATGACTTGCCCCAGATCCGGGTCGGCCAGCGCGCCGAGCAGGACATCGGCGCCGGACCCGACGAGGGGCTGGACGGTCACTCCGCGCCACTCGCGGCCGACCGCCCGGCACCGGCGCTCCAGCTCCTGCCAGCCCGCTCGCACTGCCGCCTGTCCCTGCAGGCCGAGCAGGACGGCGTCGACATCGGCGGCGTGAGCCGGCGGCGGGAAATCTGCTTTCAGAACGACCGGCCCGCGCAGGGCGGCCGCTTCCGATACGGCCCGTTCGACGTCCGGGCAGGACTGGCTGGCCACGAACGGGATCTGGTGCGTGGCCAGCAGAGCCTCGGACTCCGCCGTCGGCAGCCAGCCGCTGTCTTTGCGCGCAGCCGCGGTGGGGTGGCCGTCAAGCCAGGCCGCCGTCCGGGCGCGGGCAGATTCGGCGTCGATGCCGTCGAACTCTGGCCGCTGCCCGAGCGCGCGGGACAGCCACTGGCGCCGCTCAACGGCACGTGCCAACACGCCCGCGCAGGTCTCGGGAAAGCGGAAGTTCGGGACGGGGCCGCCCTGCCGCTCGACCCGGCGGCCGTCGCTGCCCAGGACCGAGGCGACGACGGGCTTAGCCTGCCCGGCGGCGGCCCCGGAGATCGCTGCCAGCACCGGCTGCGGGTCGCCGCCTCCGAGGTCGACGTAGTAGGCCATCACGGCGTCGATCCTCTGCCCGGCCAGCAGGTCTCGCACGCTGGCCGCGTAATCAGCAGGCCCGGCGCGAGAGCCGATCACGAGCGAGCGGTCCACCGCCAGGCCCCGCGTCCCGCAGGCGTCGACCGCCAAAGTGGCCACGCCCCTGGAATTGCTGACGATTCCCACCCGGGACCCCAGCGGCAGCGGCTGGGTCCCGAAGAACTCCGCGGTATCGAACAGCTCCTCGCCGCTGTGAAAGCGCATTACGCCGGCCTGCAGCAACAGCGCGTCGACCAGGGCGTCCCCGCGCAATGCCGCCGCGGTGTGCGAGCGGGCCCCGGTGTGCGGGTCCTGCGTCCTCCTGCCCTTGATGGCCAAGATCGGCTTGCGCCTGGCCACCCGCCGCGCGATGCGGCCGAAGTGCTCCGGGTTGCCGAAGGTCTCCACATACAGGATGACCGCCACCGTGGCCTGGTCCTCCTCCCAGTACTCCAGCAGGTCATTGGTCGAGACATCGGCGCGGCCGCCCAGCGAGGCGAAGCTCGACAGGCCCAGCCGGCGCGCCGCGGCATCGCCCAACAGCGCGATGCCGATCGCCCCTGACTGCGAAGAGATCGCCAGGCGTCCGGCGGGCACCGGCGCCCCCGCGAAAGTCCCGCGGAGGTTCACCGACGCGTCGTTGTTCAGCACGCCCAGCGTGCCCGGCCCGACCATACGCAAGCCCGCCGACCGCACGATCTCGATCAGCTGCCGCTGCCGCTCGGTATCCTGGTCTGGGGCGTCTGCCAGCCTCGACACCACCAACAGGGCCCTGGCCCCGCTACGGGCCGCCTCGGCGGCCACGTCGAGCACCTCCTCATCTGGCACCGCCACCACCACCAGCTCCGCAGGTTCGGCCAGCTCGCTCACGCTCCTGGCCGCCCGCACTGAACGCACCGCCCCCTCGCTCCGGTTCACCGGCGTCGCCGCCCCCCGGAAGCCGCCCGCGATCAGGTTGGCGAACAGGTCACCACCCGGGCTCCCTGGCTCGTTGGAGGCCCCGACCACGGCAACCGAGGCAGGCGCGAAGATGGAGCGGAGCGACGCAACCACCCCCAGGTGATCTCGTTCCTCGATTTTCTCCTTCACGGCCTCCGTCGGCTGGATATCCAACGACACCAGCAGCTCATCGAAGTCCAGCCTGCTCCGGACACCGAACCCCGCTCGCCTGAAGACGGCGAGCATCGCCCGATTGGTGTCCATGACTTCGGCGTCAAAGCGCGCGATCCCCCGCTCGGCGCCGATCTGCGCGAGCTGCTCCAGCATCCGCGTAGCGACGCCGCGGCCCTGGAAGTCCTCCGCCACCGTGAACGCGACCTCCGCCACGGCCGGCTCACGCAGCCTGTCATAGCTGCCCGACGCCACCACCCGGTCCGCCCGCCACCCGATCAGTACCACTCGGCTGTCGCCGTCGGCCTCCGCGTCCGAACGGGCCGGTCCCTCGGTCCGGACAGTGCCGTGGAAACGCGTATAGACGCTGTCTTCCGACAACCCGTCGTAGAAGGCCTTGATATCGTCATAATCTGCGGGCCTGGGCGCGCGAAGCCTCAGCGGGGTACCGTCCCGCAATATCACATCCCGGACCAACGGTCCGCCACCAGCAGTCATAGGCTCATCGTCCCGCCCGCACTGGCGCCGGACAATGCGGGTTCCAACGCGGCTGGTTGAGGTCCAGGCACCTTCGGTAATCTACGAGACACGCCCAAGATGGCTGGTTACCTGCATCGGCGCGCCGGGAACGACCGGTCACGACTTCCAGCTGCTGCGGACCACCCAGGACGCCGCTCTGGCGCCGTTCCTGGCCGCCTCGATCTTCCTGGACGTGCTGAACGTCTTCCTGTTCTTCCTGACCATCTTCTCCGGCCCGCAAGGCGCGGAGCGGTGAGCAACGCCGGGCAGGCCAGCGAGCTAGGGCGATCTGCTTGCGGTCCGGCGCCTCATCGCGACGGGTCTCCCCGATGACGGGCCGGCGCTTTACTGTACGTACGAACCTGCGAAGCTCTCAACGATCGGGCGCGACTATGGAGGACCAGACAACCGCCGGCGCGGTCTCGGGGGAATTCGTTACCGAGACGTTGGAGTACGACGGCGGACGGCAGGTCACGGTGTACGTCCCGGCGGACCCGCCCGAGGCAGTCGTGTTCGCCGGTGACGGTGAGGTCATCTCGCAGTGGGGTAAGGCCCTGGAAACGGCCGCCGTACCGTCCACGATGATCGTCGGTGTGCACGGGCTGGCCGATGAGACGCCGCGGCTTCACGAGTACTCACCGGCCTTTGCCCCGGAACGGTTCGCGGCACACGAAAGGTTCTTCGTCGAGGACGTCCGCCGATGGACGCAGTCGCGGTTCGGAGTGGCGCTGCCCGCCGGCCGCACCGCGGTGTGCGGAGTCTCGGCGAGCGCAGAGCTGGCGCTCGCCATCGGGCTTCGGCATCCAGACATCTACGGTGCGGTCTTCTGCGCCTCGCCGGGCGC
>JASHVM010000017.1:0-4089 GCA_030044595.1 Streptosporangiaceae bacterium | reverse complement strand
TAGGGCCGCTCCGCGTCAGGGAGCTTCCTGCGGAACGCACCCAGGGACAGCGGCGCGCCCGCGTACATGAGCACGCTCGCGCTGGTGACCAGGCCGACCAGGGACTGCCAGCTCGGGAACGGCAGCAGGAAGAACAGGCCGAACACGAACGCCATGATCAAGCTGAACCACGGCACGCCGTTGCTGTTGACCGCCTGGAAGATCTGCGGGAAGTACCTGTTCCTGGCCAGGCCGTAACCGACCCGCGAGGTGGAGGTCTGGTAGATCAGGCCGGTGCCGAACGGGGAGATGAACGCGTCGATGCGCAGGATCGTCGCCCAGAAGCCGAGCCCGGCCAGAGCGGCCACCGCGGCGAACGGCCCGGCGACGATGGTCGGGTTGGTGATCCCGCTGAACCCCTTGGTGATCTGGTCCGGAGCCATCGCGCCGATGAACACGACCTGGAGCAGGATGTAGATCGCCGTGCCGAGCAGGCACGCGATGATGATCGCCCGCGGCAGGTTGCGCTGCGGGTTCTTGACCTCGCCCGCGAGCTGGTCGGCCTGCTCGAAGCCGAGGTAGGCAAACACGATGCCCGCGCTGGGGATGGCGGCGAACACCGCCTTGATGCCGTTCGGCATGAACCCGCCGGGAGGACTGAAGTTGCCGGAGTGCCACTGCGTGAGCAGGATGATGATGGTCAGGACCGGGATCGCGACCTTCCACCACGTGATTACGTTGTTGACCCGGGCGAACAGCCCCACCGCCAGGAAGTTGATCCCGGTGAAGATGGCCATCAGGACGATCGTCGCGATGAACCCTGTCGTGGTGATGTGGCCCTGCGCGTTGATCAGGCTGTGCCAGTAGTACGACCCGTACGTCATCACCGCGAAGCACTCGACCGGTGCGACGGTGACCGCCTGCAGCCAGGAAAAGAAGCCGAACGAGATGCCCGCCACGCTGCCGTACGCCAGGTGCGGGAACCTGGCCGTCCCGCCCGCGATGGGGTACATCCCGCCGAGCTCGGCGTGCAGCAGCGCCAGCACGACAACGCATGCCCCCCCGATGAGCCAGCCGTAGAGGGCCGCGGGTCCGGCCGCTTGGGCAGCTAGGAACGCGCCAAACAGCCACCCCGAGCCGATAATCGAGGTCTCCGATGCCCAGGTGGCACCGATAAGCCCGATTTCCCGCCGCAGGCCGACATCAGCCGGCCTGGATTCGGCGGCAGTCCCAGATTCAGATGCCATAATCGATCTCTTTCCCGATCGTGCCCCGGAGGGCTAGCCACCCCGCGGTGCGAGGTCCCCGCCCCGAACGGGCCAGCGACTCGTATGCGTCGAGTGAGATCATCGTAGGGATCATCGTGATTGCTGAGAAGTGTTAACTCGGATTCGTTTTGATAACGCAGGTCAGGCCCTGTTCGCGTGTTAAAAGAAGATGCCCTGGACCTGGGGCCGTGATCACGCGCACAGGTCCTTGGAATAACACGACGTCACCGATTAACTTCTTGTTCACATCCCCCTTGTGAATCACTTCACAAAACCGACGCCCACTATATGGTCGGCCTCAATACCCTAGCCCTGGATCATAACGCGCTCTACGTCGGCGCGCTGGGAGCCTTGGGGTCCGTGTCGTCTTCACCGCGCTTGCGGGCACGAAAGGCCGAGACGTTGGCCCGGTTCATGCACCGCTCCGAGCAGTACCGCCTGGTATTACTCGTGGAGAGGTCGATGAACACCCCCGGGCAGCCGGCCGCCTGGCACACGCCGAACCTGCCGAGGCCAAGGTCGGTCAGCCGGACGGCCAGGCCGATGACCGCCCCGGCCGCGTACCTGTCCGCGACCGATCCGCTCTCGGTGTAGTGCACGTGCCACGCCTGGCCGTCGTGCCCGGATAGCTGGGGATGGACCGGGTGCTGGATGAGCAGCGCGTTCAGCCGCGCCGCGGCATCCTCTCCGTCGCCGTCCGCGCACGCGACAAAGAAGGCCCGTATCTCCGCGCGAAGACCCCGCAGCGCGTCGAGGTCGTTGCGGCTCATGCCGGTGGACAGGTGCTCCCGGTCGGACACCAGAGCGCGCAGCCCGTCCAGGTTGGCCAGCCGGTCGCCGTCTTCGCCCCCGCCACCGGCGGTGTTCACGAGCCGCACCGCAAGTTCGGCGTAGGAGTTGAGATCCACTGAAGTTCCCTGGCTGGCGTTCCCTAGCTGAGGAAAGCCTAGTGTAATGCCCTGCTGCCGGTACCGAGTATTACACTATCCTCGCCGCCGCCACCACGAGCACTCCCGCTCCCGCCCGCGCCAACCCGTCAACCCCGCTACCAGCGCCCCGCCCGCGTCAACCCCGTCAACCCCGCCACCAGCGCCCGGCCCGCGCCAACCCGTTAACCGCGCTACCAGCGCCCCGCCCGGGCCAACCCGTTAACCGCGCTACCAGCGCGCCGCCCGCGCTCCCTACGGACTGCCGCGCCCCCTCCGTGCCTCCCTGCCCGGCTGCCCTCCGTGCGCCCCGCCAGGCGGTCTCGGTACTGTGTTGCTTGTGTTTGCCGTGACTGCTGCGCGTATTGACCGTGATGACCCGCTGTCCGGACTCGAGCTGGGTGAGCGGCCGGAGCCGGCGCCGCCGGACGGGTGGGTGACGGTGACCGTCAAGGCGGCCGCGCTCAATCACCATGACGTGTGGACGCTGCGCGGGGTGGGCATCTCAGCCGACCGGCTGCCGATCGTGCTCGGCTGCGACGCGGCTGGCCTGGACCCGGACGGTCGCGAGGTCATCGTGCACTCGGTGATCGCCGACCCGGACGCAGGCGGCGGGGATGAGACCCTGGACCCGCGCCGGTCGCTGCTGTCCGAGCGCTACGACGGCACCTTCGCCGATCTGGTCTGCGTGCCGCGGCGCAACCTGGTGCCCAAACCGTCGGCGCTGTCCTTCACCGAGGCGGCCTGTCTGCCGACCGCGTACTTGACCGCCTACAAGATGCTGTTCGACAGGTCCGGCGCGCAGCCCGGCGCGACCGTGCTCGTGCAGGGCGCCGGCGGCGGCGTGGCCACCGCGCTGATCCTGCTCGGCCGCGCGGCCGGGTACCGGATCTGGGCCACCAGCCGCAGCCCGGCCAAGCGCGACCAGGCGGTCAAGCTCGGCGCCGACCAGGCGTTCCCGGCCGGAGCCCGGCTGCCCGAACGGGTCGACGTGGTGATGGAGACCGTGGGCCAGGCCACCTGGGCCCATTCGGTCCGGTCGCTCAAGCCCGGCGGGCGGATCGTTATCTGCGGCGCGACCAGCGGTGATGCCCCGCCCGCCGAACTGACCAGGATCTTCTTCACCCAGCTGTCGGTGACGGGGTCCACCATGGGCACCCGCGACCAGCTCGTCCGCCTAGCCCGGTTCTGCGAGCAGACCGGAGCCCGTCCGGTGATCGACCGGGTCCTCCCGCTGGATCACGCCCGCGACGGGTTCGCGGCCATGATCAGCGGCGACCTGTTCGGCAAGGTCGTGTTCACGTCCTAGCTCGAGGGGACCAACCCGTAAACCCCCGAACCGTTCCTGCGGGTCCTCGCCGCAGTATCGCGTAGCCGGAGGGACCGAGGGTTCCTTGCGGCGTGACGCGGCGCGATCGCGGCTCGCGCCGCGTCGCTCATCTCATGGCGCCCTGTCAGGCAGGCGAGTCCTCGGTCCCGTCGCCCGGCCGGCTCGTCGCATCCGGGCCGTCGCCCGGCCGGCTCGCCGTATCCGGGCCGTCGCCCGGCCGGCTCGCCGCATCCGGGCCTGCCGTATCCGCGGCATCCGGTCCAGCGTCTGCCGCGTCCGGCTGCCCCGCGGCCTGGTCGGCATCGCGCCGCCCCGGTGCCTCGGGATCGGAGCCGAAGATCTCGGTCTTGATGCGCTCGAGCGCCTCTTCCAGGATCGCGCGCAAGTCGCTGATGACGTTTTCGCCGGCGACGGTGGACTGCATGGCCAGTTTCCTCACGTCCGAGGTGAACTGGACGGCCACCCGCTCCAGGTCCTTGAAGGTCCCGAAGTCGATCGATCCGGTCCAGCCTCGCCTGCTGCGCATCCGCGCCCAGTCTTCCCAGCCGCGCCGGCCGGGCCAGTCCGTCCAGCCGGGCCGTCCCGT
>JASHVM010000185.1:0-3031 GCA_030044595.1 Streptosporangiaceae bacterium | reverse complement strand
TGGTCCCGCCCGGAGTCCCGCTGTACCGCAGCCGGGCACAGCAGTTCGACGACATCGTGCTCGAGGCGGTGGCGCGGCTGGAGCCGCGCTGGGAATCGGAGCTCGCCGACGTGGAATTCGCGGTCCAGGAGGTGCCCGACTTCGACACCTCCGACGAGGAGGGCGTGCCGCTGGCCCGGATCGTCCGCGGCGCGCCGGACGCCGGCGCGCCGGGGGATCCGGACGACCCCGCGGGCGGGCCGCGCATCGTGCTGTTCCGCCGGCCGCTGCTGGCCCGGGCCGAGGACGAGGAAGAGCTGGGCGAACTCGTCTTCGACGTGGTGGTCGAAGAGCTCGCGGAAATCCTCGGCGTGGACCCGGACATCATCGATCCCGGCTACGGCGACCTCGAATGACTGGGGGAATCCGGTGGACCTGTTCGACTTGACCGGCAAGGTCGCCGTGGTCACCGGCGGGACGCGCGGGATCGGCCTGATGATGGCGCGCGGCCTGCTGCAGGCCGGCGCGTCGGTGTACGTCAGCTCGCGCAAGGCCGAGGCGGGCGAGGCCGCCGTGGCCCAGCTGTCCGCGTACGGCCGGACGGTGTCGGTGCCGGCCAACCTGGCCACGGAGGAAGAGTGCGTGCGGCTGGCGGCCGAGGTGGGCCGGTCCGAGGAGCAGGTCCACGTCCTGGTCAACAACGCGGGCGCCACCTGGGGCGCGGCGCTGGCGGAGTTCCCGGCCTCGGCCTGGGACAAGGTACTCGACCTGAACCTCAAGACGCCGTTCTTCCTCACCCGGGCGTTCCTGCCGCTGCTGGAGGCGGCGGGAACCGCCGACGACCCGGCCCGGGTGATCAACGTGGGCAGCATAGACGGGCTGCGGGTGCCGGAGCTGCACACCTACTCGTACGCGGCGAGCAAGGCGGGCCTGCACCAGCTCACCCGGGTGCTCGCCCGCGAGCTCGGCCCGCGGCACATCACCGTCAACGCGGTAGCCCCCGGCCCTTTCGAGTCCAAGATGATGGCCGCGACCCTGGCCGAGCACGCGGAACAGATCGCGGCCTCCTCCCCGCTGGGGCGTATCGGGCGCCCCGACGACATGGCCGGAGTCGCGGTTTTCCTGAGCGGACGCGGCGCGGCGTACGTGACCGGCGCCGTCATCCCGGTCGACGGCGGGATCTGGGCCGCGCGCTGACGGGTCTGGGCGGCTCAGGGAGATATGGCGTCGTACGAGTCGCGGACGGGCGGGAGGCTGAGCGTGGTCAGCGCGCTGACGGCCGGGATGATGGAGACGACGCTGCTCTGCGTCTCGACCCGGGCGGCGTAGAGCGATCCGGACCCGGCCAGGGGCGTGATCACGACCGCGAACGCCGAACCGCGCTCGGCGCCGGGCGGCGCCGCCGCCTGCACGGTGACCGTGTGCCCGGCCCGGACCGAGACGACCTGGTTCCTGGTCGCGCCGGGTCCGGTCCCGGTCGCGCCGGTCCCGGTCGCGCGGGACCCGGTGGTGGCGGCGGCAATCTCGGTCAGGCGGACGCGGGCGGCTCCGGCCGGAGCCGACAGCACGATCGTTGCGCCGGCGGTGTTTCCGGCCACGACCGCCTGCTCGCTGATCGGCGCGGTGGCCGCGGTGAAAGCGCCCAGGCCGTTTCCTGGCACAAGCACCGCGGCGGTCACCGGCACGTTCGCGGTGAGCTCGACCGCCGAGGCCATGCCGCCCAGGGACGTCAGCGCGACGTACGAGGCGGAGTCGGCCGGGATATCGACCGGCTGCGCGCCGAACGGGCGGTAGGGTCCCTGCGAGGTGACGGCGAGCACGCTCACCTGGGCATCGGAGCCGCCGGGCACGACGATGTACAGCCCGGCGGCGCGGCCGGACGGCGGCACGCCCGGTATCACCAGCCGGGTCGACGGCGCCGCGGCGCTCGGCAGCCAGCTGGCGGTTCCGCCGCCGGGCGAGCTCTCCGAGACGTCGGCGGCCACCCGGCCGACGCTGGTCCGTACCTCTATCGCGACCACGCTGGATCCCGCGGCCGCGGCAGACAGGGTCTCGGTGACCGTCTCGTGCGGCGCAACCGTGATCCCGGTCTCGTCGCCGGTCTGGTCGGGACCGGCATCGGTGATGGTGCTGACGTCCACGCTCGCGGCCAGGCTGTCGATGTTCATCAGGTCGAGCTGGATCTTCGCCGCGCCGCTCTGCTGTCCCGGCCCGACGAACCAGATGTCCGAACCAGGTTCACCGCAGCGCACGCTGGCCAGGCCCGAGCCGTCCGTCTCTTCGGCCTCCAAGGCCTGGGCCATGGTGCCGCTGGCCACGACCGACCAGCCCTGGAGCGTGCCGGAGTGACTGGTGCTGCGCGCGGCCGGTACGGTCAGCAGCCGGAACGCGCCCGGATCGGCCTGGCTGATCGGGCTCGCGGGGGCGCGCAGCGCAGCGCCCGCAAGCGGCAGCGCGGCCAGCTCGGCCACCCCGGTTCCCTCACCCGGTCCCGAGGATGCCGGCCCGGTCGCGGACCCGCCGATGAAGGCCACCTGGCCCGGGCCGCCGCCCTGGACAGGCGGGCACGCGCGGGCCGCGGCGGTGACCGCCACCGGCCGGGTCGGCATAACGGCCTGACTCGAGGTCGTCGTCGATCCGGGCCGGGCCAGCTGCGCGCCGACGGCGATGGCGCCCAGCGCCAGCAGGACCACGGCGGCCGGC
Organism: Streptosporangiaceae bacterium; assembly: GCA_030044595.1. Taxonomy (GTDB): domain Bacteria; phylum Actinomycetota; class Actinomycetes; order Streptosporangiales; family Streptosporangiaceae; genus Palsa-504. The sequence goes on along the minus strand of JASHVM010000185.1, from coordinate 349 downwards.
ACCAGGTGGACGGATCTCATGGCCGGTCACCGAGTTCCCACGGCGGCCGCGAACCCCCCGATCCCGCGACCGCCGGGTCGGGCAGCGCCGGGTCAGGCAGCGCCGGGTCAGGCAGCGCCGGGTCAGGCGCCGCTGGGGAGAACACGTCAGCGTCGACCGGGATGGAATCGGCGTCTGAGGCCGGCGGCTGGCTGGCACCGGACGGGCCTGGCCCGGGCTTGCCCTCGCGGACGCCGCGCCAGCGTCGCGGCGGTTTCCCATGACGCGCCGCGTGCTGGCCGCCCCGCGGCCGAAGACCCGGGCCGGACGCCGGGACGGCGTCCGGCCCGGCGTCCGGCCCGTCTGGGGG
>JASHVM010000184.1:0-2563 GCA_030044595.1 Streptosporangiaceae bacterium | reverse complement strand
TCGGCGAGCCGGAACCCGCGGTCGACGGTCGGGACGATCACCGAGGTGTACGACTACCTGCGGCTGCTGTACGCCAGGATCGGCAAGCCGCACTGCCCGATCTGCGGGCGGCCGATCGCCCGGCAGACCCCGCAGCAGATCGTCGACCGGGTCCTTGAGCTGGAGGAAGGCACCAGGTTCCAGGTCCTCGCGCCGGTAGTGCGCGGCCGCAAGGGCGAGTACGGGGAGCTGCTGAGGGAGCTGCAGACCAAGGGCTACTCGCGGGCGCGGGTGGACGGCACCGTCGTGCGGCTGGACGAGGCGCTGGCCGGCCAGTTGCCGGCGCTGAAGAAGTACGAGAAGCACGACATCGAGGTGATCGTCGACCGGCTCGCGGTGAAGGACACCGCCCGGCGCAGGCTGACCGACTCGGTGGAGACCGCGCTCGGCCTGTCCGGCGGGGTGATCGTGCTCGACTTCATCGACCTGCCGGACGACGACCCGCACCGCGAGCGGATGTATTCCGAGCACCTGGCCTGCCTGTACGACGACCTGTCCTTCGACGAGCTCGAGCCGCGCTCGTTCTCGTTCAACTCGCCGTGGGGCGCCTGCCCCGAGTGCACCGGGCTCGGCACCAAGCTCGAAGTCGATCCCGAGCTGATCGTCCCGGATGAATCCCGGTCGCTCGCCGACGGCGCGATCGCGCCGTGGAGCGGCGGGCACATCAGCGACTACTTTGTCCGGCTGATCCAGGCGCTCGGCGAGACCCTCGGGTTCCGGATGGATACGCCGTGGGCCAAGCTGCCCGCTAACGCCCGCGAGGCCCTGCTGCGCGGCTACGACCTGCAGGTGCACGTGCGGTACAAGAACCGGTACGGCCGGGAGCGCTCGTACTACACGAACTACGAGGGCGTGATCCCGTGGGTCGAGCGGCGGCACGCGGAGGCGGAATCAGACTCGAGCCGGGAGAAGTTCGCCGGCTACATGCGCGAGGTGCCGTGCCCCACCTGCCACGGAGCCCGGCTGAAGCCGGTGTCGCTGGCGGTGACCGTGGACGGCAGGTCCATCGCCGAACTGTGCGAGCTCCCGGTCGGCGAGCTGGCCAAGCTGCTGCTCACCCTGGAGCTGTCCGATCGCGACCGGCAGATCGCCCAGCGGATCGTCAAGGAAGTCAACGCGCGGCTGGGCTTCCTGCTCGATGTCGGGCTCGACTACCTGACCCTGGACCGGGCGTCAGCGACGCTGGCCGGGGGCGAGGCCCAGCGGATCCGGCTCGCCACTCAGATCGGCTCGGGGCTCGTCGGGGTGCTCTACGTGCTCGACGAGCCGTCCATCGGGCTGCACCAGCGGGACAACCACCGGCTGCTCGAGACGCTGCTGCGGCTGCGCGACCTGGGGAACACGCTGATCGTCGTCGAGCACGACGAGGACACGATCAGGGCGGCGGACTGGGTCGTGGACATCGGGCCGCGAGCGGGGGAGCACGGCGGCCACATCGTGGTCTCCGGCCCGGTCGCCGACCTGCTGGCCAGCCCGGACTCGCTGACCGGCGCCTACCTGTCCGGGCGGCAGTCCATCCCGGTGCCCGCGGTCCGGCGGAAGCGGACCAAGGGCCGCGAGGTCACGGTCAAGGGGGCGAGCGAGCACAACATGCGCGGCGTGGACGTGGCGTTCCCGCTCGGCTGCCTGGTGGCGGTGACCGGGGTGTCGGGCTCGGGCAAGTCGACGCTGGTCAACGACATCCTGTACAGGGCGCTGGCCAGGGAGCTGAACGGCGCCCGTACGGTTCCGGGCAAGCACGCCAGGATCACCGGCACGCAGTACCTGGACAAGGTGGTGCACGTCGACCAGGGGCCGATCGGGCGCACGCCCCGGTCCAACCCGGCTACCTACACCGGGGTGTTCGACCACGTGCGGAGGCTGTTCGCGCAGACGACCGAGGCGAAGATCCGCGGCTACCAGCCGGGCCGGTTCTCGTTTAACGTGAAGGGCGGCCGGTGCGAGGCGTGTTCCGGCGACGGCACGATCAAGATCGAGATGCAGTTCCTGCCCGATGTGTACGTGCCGTGCGAGGTCTGCCACGGGGCCAGGTACAACACCGACACGCTGCAGGTGCACTACAAGGGCAAGACGATCGCCGAGGTCCTCGACATGCCGATCGAGGAGGCAGCGGAGTTCTTCGAGCCGGTGCCCGCCATCTACCGGCACCTGAAGACGCTGGTCGACGTGGGCCTCGGCTACGTCCGCCTCGGCCAGCCGGCGCCCACGTTGTCCGGCGGCGAGGCGCAGCGGGTCAAGCTCGCTTCCGAGCTGCAGCGCCGGGCCACGGGCCGCACCATCTACGTGCTGGACGAGCCCACCACCGGCCTGCATTTCGAGGACATCAAGAAGCTGCTCGGAGTGCTGGACCGGCTGGTCGAGGCCGGCAACACCGTGATCGTCATCGAGCACAACCTGGACGTCATCAAGACCGCGGACTGGGTCATCGACCTCGGGCCCGAAGGCGGCGCGGGCGGGGGACTGGTGGTCGCCTGCGGCCCGCCGGAGGAGATCGCCGCCGTCGAGGAAAGCTACACCGGCCAGT
>JASHVM010000183.1:0-4922 GCA_030044595.1 Streptosporangiaceae bacterium | reverse complement strand
GCATCGGCCAGTTGGGCGCGGCGTTCGGCGAACTTGTCGACCTGCCGCCGCGAGATCCGCTCCCGGTTGGTCTCGGCGACACGGACCGGGCCGGCCGGGCCGGCCTCGTCAGCCGCGTCGGCTACGCCGGTTGCGCGCACCTCGTCAGCCGTGCCGGCCTCATCAGCCGCGCGGATTGCGTCCTCCACGCGAGTCTTGTCAGCCACAGAGGCCACGTCAGTCACGGCGACTTCCCGTCGACACTCGGATGCCCGCACTTTGCGAGCCCGAACCCAACTGTATCTTGGCGGCTCGTCCTGGCCCAGAAGAGTGCTTGACAATCGTCCAACAAACTCTTGACGACTGTCCAGATTTCGTTACGCTGTGACCTACGTCGCATGGCCGAGATCCGAGCCGGGAGTCAGCGCCGCCTCGAAGAGGAGATGCATCATGAGTATCTACGACTTGACCGGACGCAAGGCCCTGGTCACCGGCGGGGCCCGCGGGCTCGGTGCCGGGATGGCCGAGGCGCTGGCCCGCGCCGGGGCGGCCGTGGTCATCGGTGACATACGCGAAGACCTCGGCCAGGCGACCGCCGACGAGCTCAAGAAGTCCGGCGCCACCGCCGCGTTCCTCCCCCTCGACGTGACCAGCGATGCCAGCTGGGAACTGGTCGTCGCGGACACGATCAGCGAACTCGGCGGCCTGGACATCCTGGTCAACAACGCCGGCATCGAGATCACCCAGTTGGTCGCCGACCTGGACCCCGACGACATCCGCCGCATGCTCGAGGTCAACATCCTCGGTACCTCGCTCGGCATCAAGCACGCCTTCCGCGCGATGCGCCCGGGCGGCCCGGCCGGCCGCGGCGGCGCGGTCGTCAACATCGCGTCGGTCGCCGCCACGATCGCCTTCCCGGGCATCGCGGTTTACTCCGCGACGAAGTCCGCGGTCGACCGGCTGACTCGGGTAGCCGCCATGGAGTCCGGCAAGCTCGGCTACTCCGTCCGGGTGAACTGCCTCTATCCGGGCCTAGTGCCCACCGAGATGGGTAACCAGCTCGCGCAGGACGTGGTGACGCTCGGCTTGTTCCCGAGCGTGGAAGACGCGGTAGGTACCGTGGTCGGACTCACCCCGCAAGGCCGCCTCGGCGAGGTCGCGGACATGGCCGACGCGGTAGTGTTCCTGGCCTCGGACGCGAGCCGCTTCATCACCGGCGCGGGCCTGCCCGTCGACGGTGGCATGGGCATGTGAGGAAAGGAGCGAGCCATGAGTACCGCCAAGCCCGTCATCGTCTACGGCGCCTCCGGCTACACCGGCCGCCTGGTCTGCGAGTACCTGCGTGAGTTCAACCTCCCGTTCGTCGCGGCCGGGCGCGACAAGGCGCGGATCGCCGAAGCTCTCGACAAGGTTCCCGGTATCGACACGGTGGATCACGAGATCGCCGAGGTCGCGCACGACACGGGACCTCTGACCGAGCTGTTCTCTGGGGCCAGCGTGGTCTGCAACACCGTCGGCCCCTTCGCCCAGTACGGCGCTGAGGTAGTCGAGGCCTGCATCGCCGCCGGGTGCCACTATCTCGATACCACGGGCGAACAGGACTGGCTGATCGAGTGCGACGAGAACTACGGCCAGCGGATGGCGGAGAAGGGCCTGCTGCTCGCGCCGGGCGTCGCGCAGATGTACACCACGGGCGAGATCGCGGCCAGCATCTGCCTTGAGACCCCGGGCCTGGACACCCTCGACATCCTGGTCTTCTGGAAGGGCATGCCGACCGTGGCGTCGACGCGGACGATCTTGGTCAACGCGGCGCTGTCCAAGGCGTACTACCTGGAGCAGAACCGCTACGTCGAATGGCCCGCCGACGCCGGCCTGTATGACGTGGTGGTCCCTGGCCAGCACGAGACCGGCCTGGCGCTGCCGTGGGGCGGCACCTCGCACCCGGTGTGGTTCAAGCGCGACCCGCGCGTGGCCAACGTCAAGGTGCTGGGCGGCGTGTTCAACCGTGCGCTCATGCTGGGCGTGCCGCAGATCGTGAGCGCGGCCCTACAGCAGATCGAAGGGCTGTCCGACGCGGAAAAGCTGCGGGTTCTCACCGAGCAGGCCGCCAACGTGATGAACCAGATGCCGCCGCGCGAGAGCACGCGGATCAATACCTCGCTGGACTCCGTGCACGCATCCGGCCCGCTGGGTCGCGCGCACTGCGTCATCCACGGCAACTCCAACTACAAGCAGACCGGCCTGATGCAGGCGTACGGCGCATACTCGCTGCTGCAGCAGCCCCCGAAGCGCGTCGGCTTCGCATCGGGCTGCCAGGCGTTCGGCCACCGTGAGCTGCTCGGCGTGTTGCGCAGCTTCGGCCTGGTGATGGAACCCACCCTCACCGTGCAGAGCTGAGGACCCGCGGGAGCCCGAAGGACGACGCGTGCGCCTGACCGACTACCTCGACAAGGGTGCCTCCCTGGGCACGTCAGCACCGTGCCTCACCACCGGCGGGCACGCGCTGTCCTACGGCGAGGTCCAGGAGCTGTCCTGGCGCATCGCCCGGGCGCTGGACCGGTCCGGCGTGCATCCCGGCGACAAGGTCGCGATCGTGTCGGCCAACGATCCGCTGGCGTTCAGCTGCGTCTTCGGCGTGTCGCGGGCGGGTGCGGTGTGGTGCCCGGTCAACCCGCGCAACGAGGCGGCGGAAAACCGCGACCTGCTCGACTTGTTCGACTGTAGCTGCCTGATCTTCCAGGCCGCCTTCGCGTCGCTGGTCACCAAGATCCTGCCGGACCTGCCGAAGCTCACCACGCTGGTCTGCCTCGACGCCGGCCCCGAGGCCGGCTCGGTAGCCTCGGCCACGTCGTTCACCGAGTGGCTGGACGGCACGGACGCCGGCCCGTGGCAGGCCGGACCGGTCGACGACATCGTCATGCTGGTCGGAACCGGGGGCACTACCGGCCGCCCGAAGGGCGTGATCCTCACCGGCCACAACATCGAGGCGATGTCCGCGCTGACGCTGATGAGCTACCCGTTCGGCCCGCGTCCCAGGTACCTGGCCCTCGCGCCACTGACCCACGCGGCCGGCGTCCTGTGCTTCCCGGTCATGACGCTCGGCGGCGAGATCGTCATCATGCCCAAGCCGGATCTGAGCGAGTTCCTCGCCCTGATCGAACGGCACCGGATCACCCACACGTTCCTGCCACCGACCCTGGTCTACATGCTCCTCGACCATCCCGGCCTGGCCTCGACCGACCTGGCGAGCATCCAGTGCCTGTGGTACGGCGCGGCGCCGATGTCCGCGAGCCGACTGGAGGAGGCGCTCGACCGGATCGGCCCGGTCATGGGTCAGCTGTTCGGCCAGTCCGAAGCGCCGATGATGATCTCCACTATGGCGCCCGCGGACCATTTCCACGCGGACGGTTCGCTGGCGCGCGAGCGCCTGTCCTCGGCCGGTCGGCCCACGCCGCTCACCCTCGTCGGAATCATGGACGACAAAGGGACGCTGCTCGGCCCGGGCCAGCGCGGCGAGATAGTGGTCCGCGGCCCGCTGGTGATGGCGGGCTACTACAAGAACCCGGCCGCCTCGGACGAGGCCGGCAGGCACGGATGGCATCACACCGGGGACATCGGCTACCTCGATGACGACAGTTACTTGTTCATCGTCGACCGCGCCAAAGACATGATCATCACCGGCGGCTTCAACGTCTATTCCGCAGAAGTCGAACAGGCCCTCCTGGCGCATCCCGCGGTGCAGGACTGCGCGGTCATCGGGCTGCCGGACGAGAAATGGGGCGAGCGCGTCACCGCGGTCATCCAGCTCCGGCCCGGCCACACCGTGACGCGCGATGAGGTGCGCGCCTTCGTCAAGGAACGTCTCGGTAGCGTGAAGGCCCCCAAGCAGGTCGAGGTATGGGCCGATCTGCCCCGCTCCAAGGTCGGCAAGGTGCTGAAGCCGGAGATCAAATCGCAGCTGCGCGCCAGCGAAAGCACGGCGCCGAGCTAACCCCGCCGCCTCGGCTAACCCGCGGCCCGGCTAACCCGCGGCCCCGCCCGCCGCCCAGCTAGCCCGCCGCCCAGCTAGTGCGCTGGCCACGAACGTTGACCGGGTCTGCTGACACGCCGCGGTGATTGCTTCCACACTCGATCGTGTGGTGATCAGGTCGAGTGACGGGAGGCGTGATGGCTGAGCCGGTTCGGGCGCGGCGGCTGGCTGATGAGGAGGGTCGGCGTCTGCAGCAGACCGTGCGGCGCGGCAAGCACGAGTCGGTCCGGGTGCGCCGGGCGATGATCATCATGGCGTCGGCGTCAGGCACGCTGGTGCCGGCAATCGCCCGGCTCGTTGCTGCGGATGAGAACACCGTCCGGGATGTGATCCACGCGTTCAACGCCAAGGGGCTGGCGGCGCTGGACCCTCGGTGGGCGGGAGGCCGTCCCCGCCTGATCAGTGATGAGGCTATTGAGGTTATCGTCGCGGCGGCCACCACGCGGCCGGAGAAGCTGGGCCAGCCGTTCACCCGGTGGAGCCTGCGCAAGCTAGCCGCCTATTTAGCCTGCTGTCCCCGGCCGGTGGCTATCGGGCGGGAGCGGCTGCGGCAGATCCTGCGCGCCCACGGGATCAGCTTGCGGCGGACCCGGACCTGGAAGGAATCCCGCGATCTGGACCGGGACGCCAAGCTGGACCGGATCGAGTACGTGACGAGCCATTACCCGGACCGGTGCTTTGCGTTCGACCAGTTCGGGCCGCTGTCCATCCGCCCGTGCCAGGGTGCCTGCTGGGCGCCGCGCAAACGGCCTGCCCGACTGCGCGCGACCTACCACCGCACCCAGGGCATCCGCTACATAACAGATTTCGGCACGAGTGCGCGTACCGAGGGGTTGGCGGGCGCGGGCCTGACAGCGCGAGGCATGACAGCCTGGTTTTAGGTCTGTCGGCGCAGCCTGTACCACCGCGGCGC
>JASHVM010000182.1:0-6274 GCA_030044595.1 Streptosporangiaceae bacterium | reverse complement strand
CGGTGATAGGAACGCTGATGGCGTTGTCGCTCGTCGTCATCACCGGCTTCGTCGGCCAGGTCTCCCTGGTGCAGCTCGCCCTGGCCGGGGCGGCCGGCTTCACGGTCTCGCACATGGCGTCCAACTTCGGGATCACGTTCCCGGTCGCGGCGCTGGCCGGCATCGCCGTCGCGCTGGTGCTCGGCGTGATCACCGCAATCTCCGCGGTCCGGGTGCGCGGCATCAGCCTGGCCGCCGTCACGCTCGCGGGTGCCGTGGCGATCGAGAATTTCGGGTTCACCAACAGCACGTGGGGCGGCGGCCTGGCGGGCTCGCCGGTGCCCGAGCCGAAGTGGTTCGGCCTCGACCTCGGCCCGGACGCGCCGTTCCGCGGCCTGGACGGCGACAAGCCCAGCCCGGTCTTCGGCTTTGTCGCGCTCATCTGCTGCGTGCTGCTATGCGTGGCCGTCGGTTACGTCCGCCGCGGCACGCTCGGCCAGCGGATGCTCGCGGTCCGCTCCAACGAGCGCGCCGCCGCGGCGGCCGCCGTCAATCCGCGGACGGTGAAGCTGGCCGCGTTCACCATCGCGGCGTTCATCGCCGGGGTCGCGGGCGTCCTGTACGCGTACAACTTCCTTTCGGTGAGCGCCGACTCGTTCGACGTGGTGACCGCGCTGAGCCTGATCGCGTTCGCGTACGCCGGCGGGATCACGCTGATCTCCGGCGCGGTGTTCGCCGGGCTGATCTCCGCCCAGGCCCTGATCCCGTACGCGCTTGAGGACTGGTTCGGGCTGAACGGGAACTGGTTCTTGTTGTTCGGCGGGGTGATCTTGATCTTCACCCTGCTGCGGAACCCCGGGGGCGTGGCCGGCGACTTCTACCGGCGGACGCACAAGGCTCCCGTGGTCCGCGCGCCCGACGTCGTCCCCGCGACCGCCGCAGCCCGCGCGACCGCCGCGCCGCAGGCGCCGCGCGCCGATTTCGCCAGCCGCGCCGCCGTGCTGCGCGTGACCGGCCTGTCCGTCGCGTTCGGCGGTGTGCACGCGCTGAGCGACGTCACGCTGGAGGTCCGCGAGGGCGAGCTGGTCGGCCTGATCGGCCCGAACGGCGCGGGCAAGACCACCCTGGTGGACGCCGTTTCCGGCTTCGTGGGCTATACCGGCCGCGTCGAGCTGTCCGGGATGGAGATCGGCGGGCTGCCGCCCTACGAGCGCGCTCGCCGGGGGCTGGGCCGCACCTGGCAGAGCACCGAACTGTTCGACGACCTGGACGTGCAGGAGAACCTCACGGTGGCATCCAGGAACGGCTCGGGCGAGCAGGCGCTCGGCCTGGTCGGCATGGGCTGGGCGGCCGAGGCCATGCCCACCCAGCTCTCGATGAGCCAGCGCAAGCTGGTCGGCGTCGCCCGCGCGCTGGCCGCCAAACCCCGGCTGCTGTGCCTGGACGAGCCCGCCGCGGGCTTGGACGCGCGGGAGAGCGAGGAGCTCGGCGCCTGCCTGCGCGGCCTGGCCGACCAGGGCCAGCCGATGCTGCTCATCGAGCACGACATGGGCCTGGTGCTGGGCATCTGCGACCGCGTGGTGGTGCTCGAGTTCGGCCGCGTGATCGCCGAAGGCCCGCCCGAGGCCGTCCGCCGGGACCCGCGCGTCGTTGCCGCCTATCTTGGCGACGGCGTGAGCGGCGAGAGCCCGGCCGCGGGCGGCGCGGCTGGCGACAGCGGGACCGGCGACGGCGGGATTATGGCCACCCTCGCCGACGAGCAGGCGGAGTGAGCGGCCCGGCCGCGGTTGCTTCCGGCGGGGCGCGGGCCTGATCCTGGCGCGGGGTCAGTCCGGCTCGGTAAACCGGGGCGCGCGCTTCTCGAACTCGGCAGCGACCGCTTCGGCCTGGTTCGGGCTGCCGACGAGGACGCCGATCTCCTTCTGCTCGGCGGCGAAGCCCGTCTCCAGGTCCACGCGGCCCGCCAGGTCCAACAGCCGCTTCGCCGCCCGGATGGCATGGGGGTTGCGGCGCGCAACCGAACGCGCCAGGTCCAGGGCGGCCCGGCGCGGGTCAGGATCGGCCCGGGTGGCCAGGCCCAGTGCCACCGCCTCGGTTCCGCCCACGACGCGTCCGGAGAAGGTCAGCTCCTTGGCGACGTCCCGGCCGACCAGCTCAGGGAGCAGCTGGGTGCCCGTCATGTCCGGCACCAGGCCCCACCTGATCTCCAAGACGGACATCCTGGCGTCGGGCGCGACGATGCGGATGTCGGCGCCGAGCGCGATCTGCAAGCCGCCGCCGAGCGCATTGCCGGTCACTGCCGCGATGACCGGGACGGGAATCTCCGTCCAGACGTACGCGGCGCGCTGCCCGGCGGCCCGCGCCGGCCCGCGCGCGGGGGGCAGGTCGACCTGGAAGCTGAGCCGCTCGCCGCCGCGCATCGCCTGGAACCAGGCGAAGTCCAGGCCGGCGCAGAAGTCCGGCCCCTCGCCGGACAGCACGACCGCGCGGACGCCTGGCTCGGCCTTGAGCCGTTCGCCCGCGGTGACCAGGCCCGCGAACATCGCCCCGTCCAGGGCGTTGCGCTTTTCCGGACGGGCCAGGCGGACGTCCGCGACCCCGTCCGTGATCATCACCGTGACCCGCTGCTCGGTCATCACCGCTCCCTTGCACCTGCGCCTGCCGGGGATCCTAACAATCCCCATGCGCATAAGCCCTGACCCCAGGCGACTTCCTCACGGCCGCTCCCGCCATCCGCTGCGAGAATGGACGCGTGAGCGACCAGGCCGAACGCGACGCGTCGGGCGCCGATGACGCGGTCGAGGCGGCCGGCCGCTTCCGGATCTACCTGGGCGCGGCGGCCGGCGTCGGGAAGACGTACGCCATGCTCAGCGAGGGGCGCCGGCGCCTGGACCGGGGCGCCGACGTGGTGATCGGATTCGTGGAATCTCACGGCCGGCGGCTGACCGAGGAAATGACCGACGGCCTGGAGGTCGTCCCGCGCAAGAAGTTGGACTACCGGGGCAGCATCCTGGAGGAGATGGACCTCGACGCGGTGCTGGACCGGCACCCCCAGGTCGCGCTGATCGACGAGCTGGCCCACACCAACGTGCCGGGATCGGGGCAGAACGCCAAGCGATGGCAGGATGTGCTGGACATCCTCGCCGCGGGGATCGACGTCATCACCACGGTCAACATCCAGCACCTGGAGAGCATCGCCGACGAGGTTGAACACATGACCGGGGCGCGGGTCCGGGAACGCGTCCCGGACTGGGTGGTACGCAAGGCGGACCAGATCGAGCTGATCGACTCCTCACCGGAGCAGCTGCGCCGCCGGATGCTGCACGGCAACATCTACCCCAAAGAGCGGGTCCCGCTGGCCCTGTCCAGCTTCTTCCGCACCGACAACCTGATCGCCCTGCGGGAACTGGCGCTGCGGTTCCTGGCCGACGAGACGGACGAGGAACTGCTGGCTCACCTGCGCCGGCACGAGTCGAACGCCGTCTGGGAGACATGCGAACGAGTCATGGTGGCCGTCACCGCCGCGCCGGGCACCGATGGCCTGATGCGACGGGCAGCCCGGATGGCCACCAGGCTCAAGGCAGAGCTCGACGTCGTTCACGTCGCCGCCAGCGACGCCACGCGCACGGGAGATGACCGGTCGGTCAGCAAACTGCGGGAGCTGGCCGCCGATCTCGGTGCCCGCTGGCACGAGGTACAAGGCGACGATCCCGCCCGGGCCATCGCCGGCTTCGCGCAGGAGCATCAGATCACCCAGATCGTGATCGGGTCCAGCCAGCGCAGCAGGTGGCAGCAGCTGATCGCCGGCGGCTCGAACGTCAACCGGGTTATCAAGGAGGCGGGCGGGCTGGGCATCGACGTCCACGTCATCGCCCTGGGCAAGGCGCAGCGCGAAGGGCCGCCCCGGGCGAGCGCGGACGAGAGCCCTCGCGTCGTGGAGGTGAAGGCCTCGGCCGAGGACCGCCCGGCCCCCGGGCCGGAGGACCAGTAGCCGGCGGCTGGTGCCCGTGACCAGCGCACAAGCTGCGGCGCCCGGGAGTGTAGGACGGGACAATCGCCGGTTTTCCCGGTCGGCGATGCCTTGCCGTAGACCGCGGGCGGCAGCACTCTCGTAGATGTGGTCACCGAGACCCACAAGCTGGTCGCGTCGCCCGCGGCGGCGGTGGCGGACATCGGGAACGGCGCGTCTATCGGGATCGCGGGCTTCGGCGTCGCGCACCGGTTCCCGTCCAGCCTGATCGTCGCGCTGCGCGGCAAGGGGTCGTCCGGGCTCACGGTCTACTGCAACGGGCTGGGCCAGCCGGGCTTCCCGACGGCGCACCTGCTCGCCGACAGCCACCAGATCAGCCGGCTGGTGACCTGCTTCTCGGCCAGGCCTGGCGTCGTATCGGAGGCGGAACGCCAGATCCAGGCCGGGCAGATGTCGCTCGAGCTGGTGCCCCAGGGCACGCTCGTCGAGCGGATGCGGGCCGGAGGGGCCGGCATCCCGGCGTTCTATACGCCCATCGGGTTCGGCACCAGCCTGGCGGCGGGCAAGGACATCCGCTACTTCGAGGGCCGGCCATACGTGCTGGAGCGCGCCATCACCACCGACTTCGCCTTCGTCCGCGCGCACCGCGCGGACCGCATGGGCAACCTGCAGTTCCGCGGCGGCAGCCGCAACTTCAACGTCAGCTTCGCCAAGGCCGCAAAGGTCACGATCGCCGAGGCGGACGAGATCGGCGCGATCCCGCCGGAAGACGTGGACCTGCCGGGGGTGTTCGTCGACCGCGTCGTGGCCGGCACCACGCAGCTGGACGCGCGGGACCTGCCGATGCGGGCGAGCCGGCCCGCCCACACTGGCCGCCGCTACCACGGCAAGCCGGCGCTGACCCGGGAGCAGATCGGGCGCCGGGTCGCGGCGCTGCTGCCCGACGGCGCGGTGGTGAACCTCGGCGCGGGGCTGCCCGCGCTGGTGGCCAACTTTCTCGGCGGGCGGGCGGTCATCCTGCACAGCGAGAACGGCATGCTGAATTACGGCGAGTTCGTCCGCGGCTCCTCGTTCGACCCGGACCTGCACGACGCCAGCGGCCACTTCGTCACCGTGCGGGACGGGGCGTCGTTCTTCGACAGCGTCACCTCGTTCGAGATCGCGCGGTCCGGGCGGCTGGACGCGGTCGTGCTCGGCGCGTACCAGGTCGGCTCCAACGGCGACCTGGCGAACTGGTCCGTTCCCGGCATGACCGGCGGCGGCATCGGCGGCGCGATGGACCTGGCCGTGGGGGCGCGGCACGTCATCGCGATGTGCGAGCACACCGACTCGGCCGGGCAGCCGAAGCTGGTCGGGACCTGCGACTTCGAGATCACCGCCCCGGGCTGCGTGGACACCGTGGTCACCGACCTGGCGCTGCTCCGGCGGACGGGCCGCGGGTTCCGGCTGGATGAGATCGCGCGCGGCTTCACGCCCGATGAGGTGGTCGCGCTGACCCGGATGGAAATAGCCGTGGCCGGAAACACTCCGGCGATGCAGGACTGCTGGGGAGACTGAATGCGGGAACAACTGCTCGACCCGACCGGCGCGAGCGACCAGGCCGTCGACGTCACGCTGGCCCCCCGGCTGCGCAGCCTGCGGGGGCTGACCGCCGGCCTGCTGGACAACGCCAAGCCGAACGCGTCGGTGCTGCTGTCCGAGACCGCCCGCGAGCTGCGCCGCGGGCACGGCATCCGGGATTTCGTGATGTACCAGAAGGGGTACTTCGGCACCCCGGTCGAGGAAAGCCTGATCCAGAAGATCCTGCACAACTGCGACTTCGCGGTGGCCGGGATCGGTGATTGAGGCTCGTGCAGCGCGGCCAGTCTGGCCGACGGGATCCTGCTGGAGCGGGCCGGGGTGCCCGCGGTCAGCATCTGCACCGACCCGTTCGCGGTGACAGCGCGGGCCATGGCGAAGGTCTACGGCTTCCCCGGCTTCGAGTACGTGTCCATCCCGCACCCGGTGGCCAGCCTGGGCGAGGAGCAGATCCGGGCGCGGGTGCGCGACATGCTGCCGGACCTGCTGCGGATCCTAGGGGTCGAGGGAATGGAGTAGCCGGTGGAAGCAGCCGATCCCGCGGTGACCGTGGACGCGGCCGAGGTGCGGCGGGCCATGGAATACTACGCCGACCAGGGCTGGACCGACGGGCTGCCGGTGGTCCCGGTCACCGAGTCCTACCTGGCGGAGTTCCTGGCCCGGACGAACCGCGACCCTGGCGCCGTGCTGCTGGCGATGCCGCAGCTGAACCGGGCCTGCACGGTCCGGCTGGCCGCCATCAACGCG
>JASHVM010000181.1:0-2770 GCA_030044595.1 Streptosporangiaceae bacterium | reverse complement strand
AGATCGTGCGTAGCTCGTCCAGAGTGACGCCTGCGGTCTCGGCCGGCGGGGTGTGGGCGGGGTCCAGACGCCCGTAGACCAGGCGGATGAACGCCTCGGCGGGCAGCTTCAGCTCCGCAAGCCCCGGTTCCTGCGCCGTCTCGTCGTCCAGGGGGGTGAGCGTGACCGCCTCATTCGTCTGCAGAAGGAAGCGGCGTTCCGGGTCGGTGGTCGTCACGCGCACCTTGCGCTGCTTCCCGTCCGGCTTGGCGCCCCTGGCCATGAACGGCCCGAGCGTGTCGATGATCAGGCCGACGGCATCCGGCGCGACCGTGGCGGAAGGGTCGAGCGCCACCTCCACGTCCCAGCTGTGCACCGCATGCTCGTTGAGGCGCATCCGCGCCAGCCCGGCGAGGTCCACGTCCATCCCGAACACGCGCACGCGCATGCGCGCCCGCTGGTCGGCGTCGAGGGACTCGAAACGCTCGAGCGCCGCCTCATCGGCCTGCAGCCCGTCCGAGGCCTGGGCCTGCTGGTCCTTGGCGTCCCACGACTGCCAGATGAGTCCGATCTGGTCGCGGCCGGGCGGGTCCTGACCGGTCAGGCCGGCGTCCAGGATCAAGTCGAAGATCTCCGACTGCGAGCCGATATGGGACAGCACCTGGGCGATCGACCACTCACTCGCGTACGAGCGCTGCCGCAGCTGTTCCGGGCTGAGGGGCTTGACTATGGCTTGCAGCCTGTCATGGGAGTGCCTGAGGGCACCGATCCACGGACCTGAGCTAGTTTCCACGGTGCTTCTCCGTTGCTCGTGGGCACGAATCCTCCCGAAGCCTACTCGGCTCGAAGACGTGTCCGGAGGCCACCCTCCACATCCGCTACGATGAGCTGATGACGGCCCGTCAGCCCGACCCGGAGCCGTCCGCCGTTCCCGCGTGCGGGACGCGCCGGCTGCGGGCCGATGCCGCGCGCAACCGGGCCGCTATCGTGTCGGTGGCCAGGGACGTGTTCGCCGAGCAGGGGCTGGAGGCGCCGCTCGAGCTAATCGCCGCCCGGGCTGGCGTCGGCATCGCCACCTTGTACCGGCGGTTTCCCACCCGGGAGAAGCTGGTCGCCGCCGCGCTGGTGGAGAAGGTCGCCGAGTACGCCGAAGCCGCCCGGCAGGCCCTGGCCGTCGCCGACCCGTGGGCCGGCTTCGCCGGGTGCGTGGAGCGGATCTGCGAGCTGCAGGCGGGCGACAGGGGGCTGTCCGACCTGCTGTGCATGACGCTTTCCGCGGACGAGCACGTCGAGCAGCTGCGCAGGACAGCGAACGACCTGCTCGTCAGGGTCATCGAGCGCGCCAAGGCGGAAGGGACGCTGCGCCAGGACTTCGCCGGCGAGGACCTCGTGCTGCTGCTGATCGCCACCGCCGCGGTCATGCATGTCACCCGCCAGGACGCGCCGGATGCATGGCGGCGATTCGTGGCCCTATCTCTGGACGGTTTCCGGAGCCGGGACTCGCAGCGGCTGCCCGAACCGCCCTCGACCGCTCAGCTGACCCGGGCCACGGTCCGGCTCGCCCGCGAACGCGGCTGCGCCGCGGCACGGTAGGCGGCGATGGCGTGCACCTGGCCGGATGCGCGGGACTGATTCTTCCGGCAACATCCGGCCGGCGTGTTCGCTCCGCCACAATCGGGTTGATACGGCCTTGGTCTGGTCGTAGCCTTCGTACTGCCTAGACTGCTAAGAGGAAGAAGCTCTCGCTCTGGTCAACGGGGGACCAGCTGACGCAATACACAGACCACGCGGACCACCTGGAGACGGGCGGCCTGGCTCGCGACGGCGGGGCGCGCACGCTTGCGCCTGCCAAGCTTCCGGCGCCTCGTGTCCCCGATGACCAGGTCCGGTCCTGGCTTGACCGGCGCCATCTCATGGTCGCTTACGCGGTGTTTGGCGCGTACGCGGTCGCTGCCGCCATCTTCTCCGGGGGCCGTGATCAGGTCTGGGCCATCTGGGCGGCGTGCGGCTACGCCGTCGCCTTGCTCATGATCTGGCGCTGGCCGGGCCGTCGGGTCCAGACCGTGGCGGTCCTGGTGTCGGCCGCGCTGGCCGTGGTCGCCCCGCTGCTGTGGCTCTCCACCGCCTACGGGCTCGAAACGGGAATGATCGTGATCGACCGGTCGGCGACGCTGCTGCTGCACCACGGCTCCCCGTACTTGCCCGCCGCGCAGGTCACCTCCTGGCAGTCCTACAACCCCTACCTGCCGGTCATGACCCTGTTCGGCCTGCCGAGCGCGGCCGGGCTCGGCGGCCTGGCGGGAAACCCCGGGGTATGGCTGGCGGTCGGCACGGTGGCCGTGCTCGCCGCGGCGTTCTGGGTCGCGATGCCGCACAGGTACTGTCCCGAGTGCCGTCGTAACGCTGGGCTGGGCCTGGCGGTCGCGGTGGCCTCACCGGTGATAGCGCTCAATCTGGCCGTGATCACCACGGATCCGCCCGTCCTCGCGCTGATACTGCTGTCGCTGGCGTTCGCCGTTCCCCGCGGAACCAAGGCCACCGCCGCGCAGATCTGCGGCTCGGGAGCCGTCCTCGGCGTCGCCTGCGACCTGAAGTCCACCGCCTGGCTCGCGGTCCCGGTCATCGCGGCGATGTTCGCGTCCCGCGACGGGGCGCGAGCCGCGGTCCGGTTCCTGGCGGCGGTGGCCGTCACCGCCGTCGCCATCATCGCCGCCCTGGCCCCGGCCGTGCTGTTCCGGCACGGAGCGGCCGCGGCACTGGTGCGGGACAGCGTGCTGTTCCCGCTCGGCCT
>JASHVM010000180.1:0-15746 GCA_030044595.1 Streptosporangiaceae bacterium | reverse complement strand
AGCACGTCGTCCAGGTCGGTCGAGGCGCGCGGGACGCCGTACTTGCGCGCCACCTCCTCGGCCTGTTCCAGCCTGCGGCTGACCACGGACGTGACGGTGACGCCGTCGATGACCGCCAGGGCGTCCAGGTGCTTGAGGCCGAAGGCGCCGGTCCCGGCGAGTGCGATGCGCATGGGCCTAGTTCACTTCCTGGTTCTGGTCCCGGCCGTCGGCAGGCCGGACCACGATGTGCCCGACCGCGGTGTTGGATCCGGGGACATGGTAGAAGCGGTACAGCTCGGTGACGTGCGCGCCCATGGCGCCGCGCATGATCAGCTGCATGACCAGCTCGATCCCCTCCGAGCCGGCCTCGCGCACGTAGGTGATGTGCGGCACCAGGGCCAGGTTGTCCGGGTCGTTGACCAGGCGGTCGAAGAAGGCGTTGTCGAACTCGGAGTTGATGAAGCCCGCGCGGGGTCCTTGCAGCTGGTGGCTCATCCCGCCGGTCCCCCAGACCTGGACCGACAGGTCCTCGCCGTAGCTGCGGACCGCCCGGCGGATCGCCTGCCCCAGCATGTAGCAGCGGTGGCCGGTCGGCGGGGGGTACTGCACGACGTTTACCGCCAGCGGGATGACCCGCACCGGCCAGGCGTCCGGCTGGCCGTAGACCAGGGACAGCGGCACGGTCAGGCCGTGGTCCACGTCCAGCTTGTACATCAAGGTGAGGTCGAACTCGTCCAGGATCAGCGACTGCGCCAGGTGCGCCGCCAGCTCGGGATGGCCGACCACCACCGGCACCGGGCGGGGGCCGTAGCCTTCGTCGGCCGGCGCGAACTCATCCGCGCAGCCGAGCGCGAAGGTGGGCACGACCTCGGGCGTGAACGCGGACGCGTGATCGTTGTAGACCAAGATCACCACGTCCGGGACCTCCGTGGCGGCCCAGGCCTTGGTCCAGTCGTACCCGGCGAACAAGGGCTTCCAGTAGGGCTCGCCGGTCTTGCCCAGGTCGATCGCCGCGCCGATGGCCGGAATGTGGCTGGTGGTCAGGCCGGCGGTAATGCGCGCCACGTCAGGTCCCGTCCTTTACCGAGCGCCAGCCCTCGGGCGGGCGCCCGCCGGACAGCATCATCTGCTGGTAGTCCTCGATGTTCATCCCGGTCATAGTGGATACCGCCTGCAGGTAGCTGAGCCCGTCCGTGGCGAAGATCTTCGCCAGGAAGTAGATGTTCCCGCCGTTCTCCAGCATCGCGTTGTAGTCGCGGTCGAGCACGGCCTGCTTCTGCTCCTCGGTCATCGGCCATTCGTCGAGGTAAGCCCGCTCGTCGGCCTTGAACCGCTCGCGGTTCTCCGGCTTCATCAAGCTCATGCAGAACTGGTTCAGGTGGTAGCCCTGTTTCGCGCGTTGCGCGGTGAAGACCCGGGTGCCGGGGATGTCATCGAACTCTGAGGTGTACGCCGTCATCGCTCCTCCCAGTACAGGCGCTGCGGGTTGTCGACCAGCAGTCGGCGCTGCAGGTCGTCGGTCGTGGCGATCCGCGGGATGAGGTCCACCAGGGCGCCGTCGTCGGGCATGTGGCTCTTCATGTTCGGGTGCGGCCAGTCGGTCCCCCACAAGACCCGGTCCGGGAACGCCTCGATGATGCGGCGCGCGAAGGGGACATAGTCCGCGTACTGCGGCGGGCCGGAGACCGACAGGCGTTCCGCGCCGCTCACCTTGGACCAGACGTTCTCGTTCTCGTGCAGGAAGCGCAGGTACAACGCGAAGCCGGGCCCGTCGACCGGCTGGGACACATCCGGCCGGCCCATGTGGTCAACCACCACCACCGTCGGCAGGTTACTGAACAGGCCCCACCGCTCGGCCAGGTCCGCGGCCTCGAAGTACACCACGACGTGCCAGCCGAGCTCGGCCACCAGGTCGGTCAGCCCCAGGTAGTAGTCATCTGGCTTGGGGTCGGCCAGCCGCCTGACGAAGTTGAAGCGGATGCCGCGGACGCCGGCTGCGTGCAAGTCGGCCAGCTCGGCCGCTGATACGCCGGGCCGGATGGTCGCGACGCCACGGGCGCGTCCGCCGGCCGCCACCAGGGCGTCCGCCAGGGCCCGGTTGTCGGCTCCGTGGCAGGTCGCCTGGACGATGACGTTGCGTTCGAAGCCGAGGAAGTCGCGCAGCGCGAACAGCTGCTCCTTGCCGGCGTCGGTCGGGGTGTACTTCCGCTCCGGCGCGTAAGGGAACACCTCGCCCGGCCCGAACACGTGGCAATGGGCGTCAACCGCGCCCGGCGGCGGGATGTAGCTCGGCTTGCTGGGATCGGGGCAGAACGCGAGCCAGTCGGCGTCGGGGGTGAAGGTGGCGGTCATCACAGTCCTCGCGCGCGCAGGGCCTTGTCCAGACGCGGGTATACCCGCCGGGCGTTGCCCTCGAGCACCTTTGCCCGGTCGGCCTCGGTCAGGCCAGCCGCGTCGATGTAGCGCTTGGTGTCGTCGAAATAGCGGCCGGTCTCGGGGTCGACGCCGCGGACGGCGCCGACCATCTCCGACCCGAACAAGATGTTGCCGACATCGATCACGCCGAAGAGCAGGTCGATGCCGGGCTGGTGGTAAACGCAGGTGTCGAAGAACACGTTCCGCATGACATGCTCGCTCAGCGGCGGCTTGTGCAGCATGTCGGCGAGCCCCCGGTAGCGGCCCCAGTGGTACGGGACGGCGCCTCCGCCGTGCGGGATCACCAGGCGCAGGCCGGGGAAATCAGCGAACAGGTCGCCCTCGATGAACTGCATGAACGCCGTGGTGTCGGCGCTGATGTAGTACGCGCCCGTGGTGTGGAAGACCGGGTTGCAGCTGCGCGAGACGTGCACCATGGCGGGCACGTCCAGCTCGACCATCTTCTCGAAGATCGGATACCAGTACCGGTCGGTGAGCGGCGGGGACGTCCACCTCCCCCCGCTCGGGTCCGGGTTGAGGTTGCAGCCGACGAAGCCGAGCTCGAGCACGCAGCGTTCCAGCTCGGCGACGGACGCCTTCAAGTCGGCGCCGGGTGACTGCGGCAGCTGGCCCACCCCGATGAACGTCGAAGGGAATAGCCCGACGACACGCGCGATGAGGTCGTTGCACGCTCGCGCCCATTCGCCGCTGATCCGCTCGTCACCCTCGTGATGGGCCATGGCGGACGCCCGCGGCGAGAAGATCGTCATGTCCGCGCCGCGCTCGCGGAGCAGCCGAAGCTGGTTCTGCTCGATCGACTCCCGGATCTCGTCATCGGAGATCGCCGGGTAAGCGGGCGTGCGACCGCCCGCACCGAACGCCTCGAGCTGGCTTTTGCGCCAGCTGTCGTGCTGAGGAGGCGCCGTCGTGTAGTGCCCGTGGCAGTCGATGATCATCGCCGCGTTCCCCGGTTCCATACGGACGACGGAACGAAAACCTCGCCGCGCATGAGCAGCCGGGCGGTACGCAGCAGCGCCGACCGGGTCACGGTGACCGCGTGGTCGGACGCTTTCACCTCGATGGTGACGGTGAAGAAGCCCGTGGGGTGCTCGACCTCGATGTTGACCGAGCCCTCGGCCTGCTCCGGGATGACCGCGACCCGGTGCGCCACGGATCCGGGCAGTACGCACGCGGTGGCGACCGACACCGCGCCCAGCACCCCGATCGCCTCGTGCACGCGGTGCGGGATGAACGTCCGGGTCGCGACCGTGCCGCCGTGCGCCGGGGGCGCCAGCAGGCTCATCTTGGGCACGGTCTTGTTCGTGACGTCGCCGAGGTTCATCGCCGGCCCGGCCGCGAGCCGGATCGCCTCGACCCGGCGGGTCAGCTCGGCATTGCCCTCAAGCTCCGCCGGTGCCTCCTGCCCGGAGAGCCCGAAGTCGGAGGCGGCCAGGCACACCACCGGCATGCCGTTGTCGATGCAGGTCACCGACGTCCCTTCGATGATGTCGGTGACATTGCCGGTCGGCAGCAGCGAGCCGCACGAGGATCCGGCGACGTCTTCGAACTCGATGGGGATGGGCGCGTGGGTGCCCGGTACGCCGTCGATGCGCGCCGGCCCGTCGTAGCGGACCTGCCCGCCCGGCGTCTGGACCAGGGCCGTGGCGAGGGTCTCGGTGTTGCGCATCCAGATGCGGACCGGCGTCAGCGGGTCGGCCGCGGCCACGAGCCCTTGCTCGATCGCGAACGGCCCGACGGCGGCCAGCATGTTGCCGCAGTTCTGATTGTCGGAAACCTCCGCCCGATCGGGCCAGACCTGCAAGAACAGGTACTCGACGTCCGCATTGCCGCGCGCTGACGGGCGGACCACGGCGACCTTCGACGTCAGCGGGTGGCTGCCGCCCATGCCGTCGATCTCCCGGGGGTCCGGAGATCCCATGGCGGCGAGCAGCACCGCATCGCGGATGGCGCGATCGTCGGGCAGGTCGCCGGCGAGGAACATCAGACCCTTTGATGTCCCGCCGCGCATGACCGCGCAGGGGATGGCGGTCTGGGTCACGGCGAGTCCTCGTAATCGACGTAGCGCACTCCCCTGGCCGTGAGCCGGTCGCGCATGCCGTAGATGTCCAAGCCGAGTTCGCCGCCGTTCAGCCGAGGCCGTTTGGCCGCCTCGCTGGCCTCCCGGTCCTGAGCCGCCTTGAGCACCGTCGCGGCGTCCTCGCGCGGCACGACCACGACACCGTCGTCGTCGGCGACGACGACGTCACCGGGCCGGACGTACACCCCGGCGCAGACGACCGGGGTCTGCACGTTCCCCGGCGTTTCCTTCACCGTGCCCTTGGCCGAGATCGCCTTCGACCAGACCGGGAAGCCCATCTCGGTCAGCGTCGCGACGTCCCGCACGCCGGCGTCGATGATCACCGCACGGACGCCGTGCGCCCGCAGGCTCCCGGCCAGCAGGTCGCCCACGTACCCGTCCTCGCAAGGGCTGGTCGGGGTGACCACGAGGATGTCGCCGGGCTGCGCCTGCTCGACGGCAATGTGGATCGACCAGTTGTCACCCGGAGCGACCTCACACGTCAGCGCGTTGCCGGCGACGCGGGCCGGCCGGAAGATCGGCCGGATGTCCGCGCGGAGCAGGCCCGTGCGGCCCTGGGCCTCGTGCACCGTCGCCACCCCGGCCCGCGCCAGGCCGTCGACGACCTCAAGGTCAGTCCGCGGGGTGTTCCGCACAACGAGCGGCACGTGAACGCTCCTCTCCGGCGAGTGGCCTGTGATTTAGATGTTACTGAGACCGCAGTAGCCGAGAAGCACCCGAGGCGTGTGATGTTGCGCGCCTGCCCTTGCTCGCCCATCTCCTTGCGTACTCCGAGCCGGGTGGCCGGGGGAAGGGGGGAATCTGGGCGTTGACGCCGACCACAAGCACCGTGGCGCACCGCTCCGCGCTCGCCACAAACGCGCCCCGGGCGGCGGCGCCCAAAACATCTAAGCCGGTCGGGAAAATAGGTAATAGCACCTCGCGGACATGGAGGTCATACCTATAGCGTTGTCTCATGACGCGGCGCACCGAACAGATCAGCCTTCACCTCAACGCGTACCTCACCGCGCACAGCAGCCCGCCCGACGCGATCCTGCGGGAGCTGGCCAACGAGACCGCCGACCTGTTCCCGAACGAGACCGGCCTGCAGATCGCCCCCGAGCAAGGCACGCTCATGACGCTGCTCACCCGGCTGGCCGGGGCCACGTCCGCCATCGAGATCGGCACCTTTACCGGGTACTCCTCGATCTGCATCGCTCGAGGGCTCAAGCCCGGCGGACGGCTGGTGTGCTGCGATATCAGCGAGGAGTGGACCGCGGTGGCCAGGAAGTACTGGGAGAACGCGGGCCTGGAGGACCGGATAGAGCTGCGGCTCGGCCCGGCCATGGACACGCTCCGCTCGCTGCCCTACGAGGAACTGTTCGACCTGGCGTTCATCGACGCCGACAAGGGCGGCTACCTGGGCTACTGGCGGCAGGTCGTGCCCCGGGTCCGCCACGGCGGGCTGATCATGGTCGACAACACTTTCTCGCACGGCCGCGTCATCGACGCCGGCAACGACAATCCCGCCGTGATCGCGGTCAGGGACTTCAACGACCACGCCGCCGCCGACCCCCGCGTCGACCTGATCATGGTTCCCATCGGTGACGGGCTGACGCTGGCGCGCAAGAAGTAACGCAGGTGCCCCGCGACCAAGCGGTGAAAAATCAGCGCGCGTAACCGGCGACGCAGCCCACGGGGCCTACGGGGGCTACGCGGGTCAGCCCGGGTTGACCGCTCCGCCCAGGTAGAGCGCCCCGATCTCGGGGTTCAGTTGTCTTCTCTGGTCAAGCTTCGCCGGTGCCCAGCCCGTCCGGGACGTCCGCGTGCTCGCTGACCAGCGACAGGCCTGCGGACTCGGCCTCCTGCACGACAAGCGCGGCAAAGTCGGCTTCGCCATATCCACGTCCCACCAGGGCCTGGATGAGTTGATGGACTACCGCGGCCACCGGCATCGGCACCTCGTGCTCTCTTGCCGCGGCCAGGCCGAGGTCAAAATCCTTCCGCAGCAGGGAAGCGGTGAACATGGGCTCAAAGTCCAGGTTCACGTAGGCCGGCGCCTTGTAGGCGGTGAACGGAGAGCCCATCACGCTCTTGTTCAGGCAGTCGAGAAACGCCTGCCTGCTGATTCCGCTCTTCTCCGCCAGAACGGTCACCTCGGCTAGTGACTGCGCCACAACTCCGAGGAACAGATTGTGGCAAAGCTTGACCGTCCTGGCCATCTCGTCCTCGCCCACGTAGGTGACGCCGCGGCCGAGAATGGCCAGGTACGGCTCCGCCATGACGAACGCGTCCCGGGGTCCTGAGACCGCGGCCGTCATCTTCCCGGCCCGCACCACCTTGGGGTTGCCCATTACGGGAGCGGCGAGGAATGCGGTACCGCGCTCGGCGACGTCCGCCCGCACGCGGGCGGAAGCCTGAGCCGACACCGTCGAGCAGTCGACAAGCACCCTCGGCACGGCGCCATTAGGCCGGGCCATCAGCCCGTCCGGGCCGAGTACCGCGGCAATCAGGTCCTCTGACGATCCGACCGTGACGAACACGATGTCCCTGGTGCCGAGTTCCGCGGCGGACGCCGCCGGCTTAGCGCCGAGCCGCACCAGCGGCTCCGCCTTGGCGGGCGAGCGGTTATAGACGGCGAGATCGCAGCCGGCCATGAGCAGCCGCCGGGCCATCTCCGCACCCATGCGTCCGGTGCCCAGCCAGCCGAGCCGACGTGCATCCTCGTGTCCGACCATGCCGCCAGATCCCTCCGCCTCTGGTCACAATCGTTTGCACCCGAGACTGGCCTGCTGCCGGGCCCTTTGTCAATGCCGCATGTCCAACCTGTTACCAAGCCGTACCGAAATGGTTCTGCCGCCCCGGACGGGACGGCTCGGCTTTCAGGTCCGCGCCGTCACGCACGCCCCTCTCGCAGCGCGAGGCGGATAGAACCCCTGGCGGCCTCTTTGCAATCGATTGCGTGCCTATCCGCGGGTCAACCCGGCGACCCGCCGCCGACCCGGCGGGACGAAGCACGGCGCAGCGGGACTGGCGCCAGATTGCCGGCTGTGCCCGCATCATCCGGGCCAGCGGCCTGCGCGGGCAGCCCTGCGGGTTCCGCGGTGGACCCGCGGACCACGAGCTCGGGCGCGAGGTAGAGGATCTTCACCGGCCCCTCGCGCTCGCTGATCCGCTCGAGCAGCAGCTGGGCCGCCTCGGTGCCCAGCTGGTAGTGCGGGAAACGCACCGTGCTAAGCGGCGGCCGGAGCCGGTCGATGAACGGCATGTCATTAAAGCCCATCACCGAGATGTCGTCCGGGCAGCGCAAGCCGGCTTCCTCGAGCGCCGCGTAGCATCCGACGGCCAGCATGTCGTTGGCGGCTGCGACCGCGCTGAAGCCGCCGTGCCGGGCCAGCAGCTCGAAGCAGCAGCGGGCGCCTTCCTCGACGGTGTACCGGCTGGCGAACACGATCAGGTCCCCGCTGGCGTCCAGGCCGTGCGACGCCATGCCCTCCCGGAACCCTCGCAGGCGGCTCACTCCGGTGGACGCTTCTTGCGGCCCGGCGATGTGCGCGATGCGGGTATGGCCGAGCCGGGCCAGATGGGTGACGGCCATCCGGATCCCCTGCTCGTTGTCGACCGAGACCGAGGGGAAGCTGTAGTCCTGAGCCAGCCGGTTCATCAGCACCACAGGCAGGTCCGCCGCCGCCACCTCGGCGAGTAGCCGGTCATGCAAAGTGGCGGTGGCCAGGACGAAGCCGTCGACGTGACGAGCCCGCATCTGTTCGAAGATCAGGCGTTCCCGGCTGGCGTCGGCGTCGGTGTTGCCCAGCAGGGCCACGTAGCCCGCGGCCGCAAGCTTGTCTTCTAGGCCGCGCACGATCGGCGGGAACAAGGGGTTGTTCAGGTCGGGAATCAGCACTCCCACGGTGTGCGAGCGCCGGGTCCGCAGGCTGCGCGCGACCGGGTTCGGCCGGTAGCCGAGCTTGGCCGCCGCGGCCGTTACCCGGCGCGCGGTTTCCTCGCTGACCAGGATGCGGGTCTCCGGATTGAGCGCGCGAGACGCGGTCGCCGGATGGACGCGTGCCGCGGCCGCCACATCCCGCAGCGTGGCCGGCCGGTCAGGCATGGTTCACTCTCCCAACCCCACCCAGCGTCCCTCGCACCCGGGCTTGGCGCTGGACCGCAGGTCATCGCTTTTCGGACGCACCAACACTATCCCGGCGGCAGGCCCTGGGGTACTACCTGGCGCGCTGCTACCGGCTCGGGTCAGCATCGCGGCGTCCGGCCTGCGCGGGCACGCCGTGCTGGGTTGCTCCCGCCTCGGCATGATCAGGTTTGCCTGGCCCCGACGCTCAGGCCGAGCGGTGCGCGGAGATGATGATCACGACGGAAGACCCCCGCAGGCCCGCACGGCCCGGCCCGGCGGCGGCGGGGCCGCCGGCGGGCGACAGCCTGGTCCGAGACCAGCTGACGTGCCACCGCGGCAAGTGGCGGCTCAGCCAGCTGGGTCCCCCGGGATCGACGAACTTCGGCCTGCTCTGCGCCGAGTGCTGCATGAGTTCCTGACGGTGCTGCTCAACCAGCGTCTTTGCTATCTCCGGGTGCATGATGACGGCTCCTCGTGTCGCGGGCGTGAACGTGCCTGCCGATGGCTGATACGATATATCTCGATTGGGGCATATTCAAGATATATCTTGTTCTTTGGATTCGATGGCAGGCTTCGACGGGGCCTTGGGACGGTCGTTGACCCGGTGCCTGCCGGTTCTTGCTGGGCTCGCTATTGGTCGCCCGCGGTCGCACTGCGCCTATCTGGCCCGGCTCTGCGGCGAAGGGCGTCGGGGGTTCTGTCCGCGCTCTCGCCGGACTGCTCCGCCTGCCCGGCCAGCCCCGCCAGCTCGATCAGCGGGTAGCCGAAGAACAAGAACTCCACTGGCAGCGCGCCGTCCGGCCGCCTGGAGGGGTCGTCACGCCGGTCCTCGTAGCGCCCGAGGATCCCGAGCACGTCATTGGCCAGCTCTTTGGTCTCCTCGGGCGTGAGGAACTCAACGGTCTGGCTCGCCTCGTGCGCGTCCCGCCAGGCGTCGGGCAGGGCATCGGTGCTGTTGAGCACGTTCTGGGCCCGCTCGAGCACGCGGTCAAGCCAGACGCGCTGGAGCATCCCGGCGGTCACGGATGCGCGCGGATCTTCCTGGTGAGTCGACAGATGAATGGTCATGCTCACGCCCTCCCACGGCCGTTCCCTGCCGCGGCCGCCGCCGGCCTCGCGTACGAACCCGTACTTGGCCAGCGTCCGGAGGTGGAACGCGCAGTTGGCCGGCGACTCCCCCAGCAGCTCGCTGGCCTGGGTCGCGGTCAGCGTCCTGGCGACTTTGAGCAGCTCGAGCAAGGACATCCGTACCGGATGAGCAAGTGCGCGCATCGCCTTCGGGTCAGTGAGGTTGAAATCCTCGTGGTCATCCGGTGACCGCTGCGCGCCCCGGTCCTCGGCTGCCGCCCCGGAGTCCCCGCCTGCCGTCCCGGGGTCCCCGGCGAGGTCGGCCTCGAGCGCCGCGAGCGCTTCCGCGGAAACGTCCCCGGGGCCAGGACTGCCGGCGTTCGCCGCCCGCCGCCTGGCCGCAGTCCCCGGATCAGGCTGCCGCTTGGACTGTGGAAGTGGTTCGGAAGTCATGTTTCGAAACATTACCCTCGAAAGGAATGTTTTGACAAGCCCTTCGGAACATCTCTTTCGAGCCGGGGCAAGGCCGATCCGCCAGCCTGCTGGAGGCCGGCTGTGAATCAGGGAGCGCGCAGGTCCGGCGCACCCAGGAATGGCACGCTCTCCCCGAGGTCGTGCAGGACGTGTACCGGACCTTCGCCGCCGCCGAGCGCAGACAGGCCGTGCGCCACCGCGTCGCCTGCTACCGCGGCGGCCTGCCGTGCCGCGTCGTCCAGCGACAGCCCGTTCGCCAGGCCGGCCGCGAGGGCCGCGGAGTGGGTGCACCCGGCACCGTGGGTCGCGGCGACGCGGCAGCGGGTGACCGGGATGGCCAGGTGCCGCGAGCCGTCGAACAGGTGGTCAACGGGCTCGGTGCCGTGCCCCCCGGTGACCAGGGCCGCGCGGGCGCCCATCGCGACCAGAGCCTCGGCGAGCTTGGCGCGGTCCTCGGTCGCGATCTCGGTCAGCGCCTGGGCCTCGGGGAGATTCGGAGTCACCACCGTGGCCAGCGGGAAGAGCCGCGCGATCAGGGTTCCGACGGCGTCGGGCAGCAGCAGCCTGCTGCCCGAGCTGGCCACCATGACCGGGTCCACCACCAGCGGCAGCTTCCGCGGCGCCAGCGCGTCGGCGACGGCCTCGATCAGCGGCGCGGAAAACAGCATGCCCGTCTTGGCGGCGTCCGCTCCGATATCGTCCAGGACGGAGTCGATCTGCGCTCGCACGAAGGCCGGCGGGAGCTCGTGAATGGCGGTCACGCCCACGGTGTTCTGCGCGGTGAGCGCGACGATGGCCGACATGCCGTGCGCGCCGCAGCGGGCGAACGCCTTGAGATCCGCCTGGATGCCAGCCCCGCCGCCCGAGTCAGACGAGGCGATGGTCAGCACCCGCGGCACAGGCACGCTCACGCCGGAAGCTCCGGGCGCCCGTCGACCGGGCTCGACGCCCGGGCGTGCCAGCGCCGGGGGATGCGGCCCGCGGTTCGCGCGGCGTACCCGGCCGCCACCGCCAGCCGCATGGCGGCGGCCATGCGCTCGGGATCGGCCGCGCGGGTGATAGCCGAGGCGATGAGGACGGCGTCGCAACCGAGCTCCATCGCGATGGCCGCGTCGCTGGCCGTCCCGATCCCGGCGTCGAGGACGACGGGCACGCTGGCCTGGTCCACGATCATCGCGATGTTGTGCGGGTTCCGCACGCCGAGGCCGGTCCCGATCGGGGCGCCGAGCGGCATGATCGCCGCGCAGCCGGCACGCTCGAGCCGCCGGGCCAGGACCGGGTCGTCGTTGGTGTACGGGAGCACCACGAACCCGTCGGCGACGAGCATGCGGGCCGCGTCGAGCAGTTCGACCGGGTCGGGCAGCAGGGTGTGATCGTCGGCCACGACCTCGAGCTTGACCCAGTCGGTGCCGAGGGCCTCGCGCCCGAGCCTGGCCACC
Source organism: Streptosporangiaceae bacterium (assembly GCA_030044595.1). GTDB lineage: Bacteria > Actinomycetota > Actinomycetes > Streptosporangiales > Streptosporangiaceae > Palsa-504. The sequence goes on along the minus strand of JASHVM010000180.1, from coordinate 4,159 downwards.
AGCACGGCCTCGCTCGCGGTATGGCAACCGGCGGTGTTCGGCAGGATCCTCACCCCGGCCTGCCGCAGGGTGCCGAGCAGTGAGCCCTGCCCGCCTCCTGCGGGACCGACGCGCCGCATGGCGACGGTGGCCAGCGCGGTCCCGGAGGCGTCGAGCACCCGCCGGAGCACCTCCAGGCTCTGCGCTCCCCCGGTGCCCAAGATGAGCCGCGAGTTCAGCTCGCGGCCGGCCAGGACCCACGGCTCCGGCGGGGTCTGTGGGTCGGCGGCCGTCTGGCTCAGCAGATCCGTATCTGTCACGTCAACCTCCTTGAACGGCCGTGACGACCTCCACCTGGTCACCGTCGCGGACCAGGGTGGCGGCCCAGGAACCACGGGGTACCACGTCGCCGTTGACGGCGGCCGCGACGCCGGTGCCCAGAGGCGTCAGCTCGGCCACTGCCTCGGCGACGGTCGTGCCGTCGGGCAGCTCACGCGGCTCGCCGTTGAGTCTGACCAGGACGCTCACCGTGATCCGTCCTGCCGGATAAACCGCTGGGGCGCGAACGGCTCCCATTCCGGAGCGGGCAACTGGCCGGTCAGAAGGGCCATGACCGCGTCCGCGGTCACCGGCGACATCAGGATGCCGTTGCGGTAGTGCCCGGTGGCCAGCAGCACCCCTGGCGCCCCGCACCCGCCGACGATCGGGCCATTGTCCGGGGTCCCCGGCCGCAGGCCCGCGCACGTCTCCGCGAGGATCAGCTCGCTCGTCACCGGCAGCACGCTCATCGCGTCGTGCAGCAGGTCGTGAACGGCGCCCGCGGTCACCGTCTGGTCCGGCCCGCGCTCTTCGGATGTGGCGCCGACGATCAGCTCGCCGTCCGCCCTCGGCACCAGGTACACGTCCACGCCGCGCACGATGGCCCGGATTGTGTGCGTGCTGACCGGCGGCAGCCCGGCGGGGTGGCGCAGGCGCAGTAGCTGTCCCTTGACCGGACGCACCGCCGCCCGCAGCGTGTCCGGCAGCCCGCCGACCGTGCCGGACCAGCACCCGGCGGCCACGACGACGTGGGCCGCGCCGATGTCCCCGCCGCCGGCGAGCCGGACACCCCGGGCCTGCCCGTCGCTGACACGTACCCGGACGACCCGGTCCCGTACCATCCGCACCTTCGCGGCCCGCGCCGCCTCGCGCAGCGCGGCCGCGTACCGGCGGTTGTCAACCGACCAGTCGCCTGCGAACAGCACGCCGCCGTGCACGTCAGGGGTCAGGAAAGGCTCGAGCTTGCGGCAGGCCCGGCCGTCGAGTTCCTCCGCCTCCAGCCCGACGGAGCGGCGGAAGGCGGTCAGCCGGGCCAGCGCGGCGTAGTCGCCGGGGTCGTAGGCGACGGCGAGAGTTCCCTCGCGGCGCAGTCCCACCTGGTGGCCGGTCGCCTCTTCCACCTCGGCGGCGAAGGGCCCGAACCGCGCGACCGCGAGGAGGTTCAGCCGGAGCAGCGCGCTCTCGCCGAACAGGGCCTCCGACACCGGCGCGAGCATCCCCGCGGCCACCAGGGACGCCGCGTCGCCTCGTTCGGGATCGGCCAGGACGACATCGAGCCCCGCAGCCGCGGCGCGCCAGGCGATTGCAGTCCCGATGACGCCGCCGCCGGCGACGACGACATCCGCGGTCTCGGCCAAGGAGCACTCCCTTCGCCGGCATTACCCGGATCAGGTACGACGGTCGGAGGCGTGCGACGGGGGTACCAGGGGTCATCCCCCGCGGGTGCACTGCCTCCCTCTCAGCCCTTGCGGGCTCCCGTGGTCAGATGCCAGCCTATATCACTCCTGGTCGGCGTCTGACGCGTGATTAGATGGCGCGATGAGCAGCGATGCGCGGGCGCGGCTGGCAGACGCGCGGCTCTACCTCTGCACGGACGCCCGGCGGTCCCGTGGCGACCTGCCGCAGTTCCTCGACGCGGTGCTCGGCGCCGGGGTGGACATCGTGCAGCTGCGCGAGAAGGGCCTCGAAGCAGCGGACGAACTGAGGCTGCTCGAGGTGTTCGCGGACGCGTGCCGACGGCACGGCCGCCTGCTGGCGGTCAACGACCGGGCGGACGTGGCCCTGGCGGCCGGCGCGGACGTGCTCCACCTGGGCCAGGGCGACCTGCCGGTCCCGGTGGCACGGCAGATTCTCGGCCCGGGACCGCTGATCGGCCGCAGCAGCCACAGCCCCGCCCAGGCCGACGCGGCGGCCGCCGAGCCCGGCGTCGACTACTTCTGCGCCGGGCCGGTCTGGACGACGCCGACGAAGCCTGGCCGCCCGGCGACCGGTCCCGGCCTGCTGGCCCACGTGGCGCGGTCGGCACCGGTTCGCCCCTGGTTCGCGATCGGCGGCATCAGCCTCGGTCGGCTCGACGAGGTAATCGCCGCGGGCGCCGCGCGCGTGGTGGTCGTCCGCGCCATCACCGAGGCCGACGATCCCGGCGCGGCGGTCCGATCATTCGCGCGGCGGCTACGGCGATCGTGATCCCGGTCGGCTTGGCCGCTGATCGCCGGGTCAATCCGGCTGGAGCTCGAACGCCACGCTGACGCCTGGCGTGACGGGGCCCGCGCGTGTGTAACGATGAAAATTATGCGGATCGCCGGGGTTGAATCGACAGACCTGTTCGTTGGGACGGCGCAGCGCCCGCTGCAGGTCCTGAGGGTCACGCTGGAGAATGACGGGCCTGGTAGCGGGCTGGACGCGCCCGCCGTGGTGCACGTCGAGGGGCCCGGGGTGAGAAACCACGGCCCGTTCCGGATAACAGGGATGAGCCCGGGCGAGCGGCAGACGTTCGAGATCCCGGTAGAAGCCGCGGTGCCTTACCAGCCTGGCAGCACGCGGCGGGTCACGGTCGCCGTCGAGGGTGAGCCGGGGCGCGGTCCCCTGGCCCGGGCCGAGGCCGACATCACCATCGCCGAGCCGGGCTGGACGATGTGGATGGTCAGTCACTTCCACTACGACCCGGTGTGGTGGAACACGCAGGGGCAGTTCGCCGAGGAGCGGCTCAGCCTGCCCGACGAGGACGGCAAGATGCCCGACGTCAGGGCCGCCTTCGAGCTCGTCGGCGCGCACCTGGACAAGGCCAGGACGGACCGCGACTACAAGTTCGTGCTGGCCGAGATCGACTACCTGAAGCCGTATTTCGATGCTTTTCCGCAGCACAGGGAGGATCTGCGGCGGCTGCTGGCCGAGGGCCGGGTGGAGATCGTCGGCGGCAACTACAACGAGCCGAGCACCAACCTGATCTCCGCCGAAGCCATCATCCGCAACGCCGTCTACGGGATCGGGTTCCAGCGGGACGTCTTCGGCGGCGACCCGAGGTCCGCGTGGATGCTTGACGTGTTCGGGCACGACCCGGGGTACCCGGGCCTGATGGCAGCCGCCGGGCTCACCTCGTCGGCGTGGGCACGTGGCCCGTTCCATCAGTGGGGTCCGTCCGGCGTCGAGGGCGGCAACGCGCGGATGCAGTTCGGCTCCGAGTTCGAGTGGATCTCGCCGGACGGCCACGGGCTGCTCACGCACTACATGCCGCACCACTACGGCGCGGGCTGGCGGCTGCACACGCTGCCGGACCTGCAGGCCGCCGAACTCGAGGCGTACGGCCAGTTCAGCGCGCTGGCGCAGGTCGCGACGACGCGCAACGTCATGCTGCCGGTCGGTTCGGATCACGTCATCCCGGCCAGGTGGGTGACGGACATCCACCGGGACTGGAACCGGCGGTACGTGTGGCCCAGGTTCACCACGGCCGTGCCGCGCGAGTTCTTCGCCGCGGTCCGCGCCGAGGCCGGGGAGCGGGACGCCGGGGGCCGCCGCGGCCGCGCGGGCGCCTGGATCACGCCGCAGACCAGGGACATGAACCCGGTGTACACCGGCAAGGACGTCTCCTACATCGATACCAAGCAGGCGCAGCGCGCCATCGAGACCGCGGTCACCGAGGCCGAGCGGCTCGGCACCCTGGCCTGGCTGGCCGGCGCGCCGTACCCGCACACCGCGCTGGACAAGGCGTGGCGGCTGCTGGCCTTCGGCGCCCATCACGACGGCATCACGGGGGTCGAGTCCGACCAGGTGTATCTGGACCTGCTGGGAAGTTGGCGCGAGGCGTGGGAACTCGGCTCGACCGCGCGCCGCAACGCAGCGGCCTACCTGGCCGGGCACGCTG
>JASHVM010000179.1:0-2754 GCA_030044595.1 Streptosporangiaceae bacterium | reverse complement strand
AGGAGACGATGAGGCGGTGCTGCGCTCCCATGCCGAGCTTGATCACGTGGTGGCACTGATGGCCGAGGCCGAGGAGATACGCACCGGTGCGCGGGCGGCTCTGTCCGACGGGAACGACCTCATCTGCGCGGGCTGCGGAGCTGCGGCCGAGCCGGTGTACGCGACGCCGCGGCTGCTGGCCTACCGATGTAGCCGGTGCGGCTGGACGGGGGATGATCCCGCCGCGCAGGCGGAGCGACGGCGCGCGGAGGCAAAAGATGCCGCCTTGGCGGTGGTTGAGCGGGCCGTTGACGGCGTCGGGAATGCCCTGGCGATACTGGACCACCGCGGGAAGAAGGCCCGCGAGGAGGGCATCAGCGCGCTGCGCCTGCTGCGCGAGGATCTCGCTGCGGTCGACGACCGACTCCGAAGGACGAAGTTATCAGGTCCCTGGGGTGCCTCGGCCTTGGCATCGCCTTTGTCCAGTTCACCGCGCTCTCCGTCGACGGCGCCCGAGCAGGACGCCAGGCTGGCCGGATGCCTGGTCAACAGCACCCGCCAGGTCGGCAGTGCGATCGGCCTCGCCGTCCTCGCCACGACCGCCGCCTCGGTCAGCGGCGGATCGCTGCGCCCCCTGCGCGTCCAGGCGGATCGGCTGGGGCGACCGGGCCGGGGATGTGCAGGATGTCGTCGGCCGCGGCGGCGAGCGCCCGGTCGTGGGTGATGACGATGATCGTGCGGCCGGCCATGGCCGAGCGCAGAAGCGGCATAAGGGCACCGGCGCTGGCGGGGTCGAGCCCGGCTGTGGGCTCGTCCAGGATCAGGACGGGCGCGTCGCGCAGGACGGCCCGGGCCAGCGCGATCCGCTGCCGCTGTCCGCCGGACAGCAGCCGGCCGCGCTCGCCGACCTGGGTGCGGTAGCCGTCGGGCAGGGAGGTGATGACGTCATGGGCGCCGGCCACGCCGGCGGCGGCGTGGATCTGCGCGTCGGTGGCACCGCGGGCCGCGTAGCCGATGTTGACGCGTCCGCCGGACACCTCCCAGGCGCCGACGCCGAATACGACCAGCACGCACAGCGTCTCGACGATGTACATCACGGGCGCGTAGATGGCGTTCAGCCGGGTTTCGGCCATCCTCGCGCGTAGCCACGACGCGCCTTCCTCGTGCGTAGCCACGACGCGCCTTCCTCGTGCAGCCGCAGCGCCTGATAGGACTGGCGATTGAAGGCCTGCACCAGCGCCTGGTTGGACAAGCTTTCCTCCACCGCGGTGGAAATCGAGCCGTTCGCCTCACGCTCCTGCCCCGCCGCCCGGGCCAGGCGCCCGGAGAAGGCCCGGGAAACCAGCCAGAACAGCGGCGCGACAGCGAAGGCGAGCAGGGCCAGGCTCGAGCTGATCACGACCGCGGCGGCCGCGAGCAGCAGCAGGCTGACCGCGGCGGCGGCGGCTGCGGCCAGCCCGGAGCAAACCAGGCCCTCGATCACCTCGAGGTCGTCGAGAAGGCGGACCATCAGGTCACCTAGCCGCTTGCGGTCGAAGAAGTCCAGCGAGAGCCACTGCGCGTGGGCGAACACGCCATCCCGCAGCCGCAGCAGGAACCGCTCCCGGGTCAGCGCGCTGAGGTAACCGCCGATGAACATGACGCCCGCGGCCGCGACGGCAATGCCCAGCCACGCCGCGGCCAGCGGCCAGAAGCCCGCGAGGCGGTGTTCCGCCAGCACTTTATCGGTGATGATATCGAAAACGATGACCGTGCCGATCTCGCTGATCGTGATGGCTATCGCGAGGATCGCGCCCAGCAATAGCCGACCCCGGTCGCCGCGCGTGTAAGGCCAGAACCGGCGCAGGATATCCCGGATCGACTCGCCGTCTGCCTCAGCCGCGGATATCTGCTCCGCCATCGTCGCTCCCTCGGGCCGGCGGCCACCACGGTGAAGATGGCCGCCGGCTTCCCGGACTTACCGCTCAGCCGCTACTACTTGCACAGCGGCTTGTGCGCGAGCGGCTTTGGCCTACGCCGCCGCCGCAGCGTACGCGAAGTCAGCTGCACCACGGGCTTCGGGGGTTTCGGGACGGGCGGATGCCAACTCATCACGAATTCCTTTCTGCTGGTTATGCCATTTCTGCGTCGTGCAGAAAGGAAGTTACCCGCCAAATTTCTGTTGCTATTCTCACGATATTCCGGGTTTTCTTAAGGGCCGACGACCCGTCCCGCCGCCGCAAGGATCTATCCTGCCTGCGCTCAGGATTTCCAGGGAAACGGCCCAGCTGGGACCGGCGCGTTTCGTGGCCGCGGGGTCCATGCCCGCATGACAAGGGCAGTAAAGGTGCGGCCGGGATTGGCCGGCCACGCCGGATAAGACGCGGCGTGGTCGGCGTCGCCCGTCCGACGCGGTGCTGCCTTGGCGCGGGGATCGAGGTGGTGATGATCCGGCCGCGGAGCCCGGGAGCGGGTGGTTACGCCGAAAGGCGGGTGCGCACAGCTCGGTCCGAAGTCACCGGCCGGGCTGTTGGCGCTGAGCGTTCGTTCACAGCAGTTGTACAGCCCTGGCTCAGCGGGGGCGCAAGGTGATCATCGAACCTGGCTGCATGACGGGCTTGCAGGTGGACATCGTCGTGCCGGTCCGCAATGAGGAGCGTGATCTGGCGCCGGGTGTCCGGCGGCTGGTCGGGTACCTGCGGGATGGTTTTCCGTTCACCGCGCGGGTGACGATCGCGGATAACGGCAGCACCGATGCGACGCCGGCGGTGGCGGCCGGGCTGGCCGGGGAGTTTG
>JASHVM010000002.1:0-5761 GCA_030044595.1 Streptosporangiaceae bacterium | reverse complement strand
GCTACGGCGAGCACGGCGTCGGCGTGGATGATCCTGGGCGGCCCGGCGCTTTTCCTCGCCGGTCACGCCGCGTTCAAGCTGGTGGTGTGGCGGCACGTGCCGTGGCCCCGGCTGGCCGGGATCCTCGTGCTCGCGCTGCTGGGCCTAGCGGCGAAGGCGATCCCCGAGCTCGCGCTGGCCGCGTGCACGGCGGGCGTAGTCGCCGCGGTGGCCGCCTCCGACCGCCTGCCGCGGCTGCCGCACCCGCGCGCCGAGCTAGCCCCGTCCTGAGCTGGCCCCGTCCTGAGCTGGCCCCCGTCCTGAGCTGGCCCCGTCCCGAACTGACGCCAGGATGTACCGCTCACCCGGGGCGAGCCTCAGTCCCGGCCGGGTAGCAGCCCAGGATCTCCCGCGCGGTGGTCACCAGCCTGGCGCGGACCGAGGACGGGGTCAGGACCTCGACTCGGTCGCCGAAGCCGGCCAGGCGGTAAGCGGCGGCCAGTTCGTGCTCGAAGGAAAGCGTCACGACCCGCCAGCCGTCCTCGCCGGCCGGCAGCGCCGCCTCGAGGGCCGGTCCGGCCGCTTGGCCGAAGATCTCGGGGAAGACCGCCAGCGCCGCGGGCGACGCCCTGAGCGTGACCTGGATCCGGGGGCGGCTCGCCGCGAACTCGGCTGACCATCGCGACCAGAAATCGGCGAGCTCAAAGCCGTCCGGGCGCTCGAAAGGCTCAGCCAGGACACGGGCCGAGGTGATCCGCGCGGCCCGGAAGACCCGGGGACCCGGCGGGCCTGCGGCGTGCAGGGGCGACGCCACCAGGTACCACGTTCCCGCCTTGTTCACCAAGCCCAGCGGCCCGACCACGCGAGGTTCCTCGTCGCGGTGCTGGCCGCCGCGGCCCGCGGGCTGGCCGTACCTGATCACCACTCGCCTGCGCAGCCGCAGCGCGCTGGCCAGGTCGCGCAGGCACGGGACCTCCTCGTGAGTACCGAACCAGCGCGGCATGTCGAGATGCACGAGCGCCGCGCCGCGCGCTTCTGGGCCGGGTCCTGCCTCGCGCGTCAGCCCGGCCGTGAGCCGGATCCGACGCTGCGCCGCGTCCAGCGCGCGGTCCAGCCCGAGCTCGCGCAAGACGCCGGGCACACCCAGGACGAGCAGCGCCTCGGCCTCGTCAGGACGCAGCCCGCGCAGCGGGAACCGGTAGCCCTCCATGAGGCTGCACCCGCCGCCCGGTCCGGACTCGGTGACGACCGGTACGCCGGCCGCGGCCAGCGCCTCGAGGTCGCGGTAGACCGTCCGGACCGATACCTCGAGCTCGGCCGCGAGAACCCGGGCCGTCAGGCTGCCGCGCGCCTGCAACAGCAGGACCAGGGACAGCAGCCGGTCGGCGCGCACCGGACAAGCCTAGACCGAATCGCTGACATCAGGTGTCAGCGATGCCAGGGTAACGTCCGCGAGATGATCACCTGGACCGAGTTCGAGCGAGCCGAGCCTGCCCTGGCGGCGGCCGGCCGCAGGCAGCTTTACCAGGTCGGCATCGGCCTGGCGTTCCTGGCCACCGTCCGGCCCGGCGGCGGCCCGCGAGTGCACCCGGTGTGCCCGGTCATCGGCCCGGCCGGACTGCACCTGCTCATCGTCTCGGGTCCCAAGCAGCAGGACCTCCGGCGGGACGGGCGCTACGCGCTGCACAGCGAGACCTGTCCACCGCCCAGCCAGGACGACGGTTTCGCGATCACCGGCCGGGCCATCGAGGTCACCGGAACCGCGGTCGCCGGCGCGGTCCGCAGGCAGGTCCTGGCCGAGCGGGACGGGAAGGTGTGGCCGGGCTTCGACGAGGAAGCGGTTTTCGAGCTCGGCATCGAGCGGTGCCTGCTGATGCTGACCCGGGCGGACGGCACCTTCCCGGCTGGACCTACCATCTGGAAAGCGGGAAAGACTCGGCCCTCCGATATGGTTACTTAGCAGTAGTAAGGGCCGGGGGTTCGGGTCCCGGCAGGGACCGCCGGAACGAAGGGTCAATGACACGGTGAGCGATGTCCGCGATAACCGGCACGCGTGGACCGAGCCGGGGGTCGAGGATCTCGGCGGGGGCGTGTACCGGATTCCGCTTCCGTTGCCGATGGACGGGCTGAAAGCGGTCAACGTCTACGCGATCACCGACGCCGAGGGAGTCGACCTGATCGACGCCGGCATCGCCTTGGTCCAGGCGAGGGACAGGCTTACCGAAGGACTCCGGCAGATCGGCTACGAGCTCGGCGATATCCGCAATTTCTTCGTCACCCACATCCACATCGATCACTATTCTCTGGCGGTCGAGCTGCGCCGGACCCTGCAGAACCTGATCGCCTTGGGCGAAGGCGAGCGGGCCAACCTGATCGCGATCAACGACATGCTGCGCGACCGCGGCGGCCGGATCTTCGGCGGGGACCTGCACCGGCTGGGCGCGGCCGAGCTGGCCGCCGCCTTGGCCGCCTCCGAACGCCAGGATCGCCAGGGCATGCCCAGGTTCAGGAGCTGGGAGGACCCCGACCGCTGGCTGGCCGACGGCGCCAGCCTGGACCTGCGCTCGCGGACGCTCCGGGCGTTGCACACGCCCGGTCACACCCGCGGCCACGTCGTCTTCCATGACGCCGCCGCCAAGATCTTGTTCGCGGGCGACCATGTGCTGCCGCACATCACCCCCTCGATCGGGTTCGAGGCCGCGCCGCGTCGGTTGGCTCTGCGCGATTACATGAGGTCGCTGCGGCGGATGCTCGCGCTGCCGGATGCCCGGCTGCTGCCCGCCCACGGCCCGGTCACCGGCAGTACCCATGACCGGGTAAACGAGCTGCTCGCCCACCATGACCTTCGTCTCGCAGAGATCCACCAGGCCACACTGGCCGGCCACGCCACGCCCTATGAGGTGGCCAAGGCCCTCAAGTGGACCCGGCGGCAGCGCCTGTTCAGTGAGCTGGACCCGATCAGCCAGTTCCTAGCCGTCAACGAGACCGGCGCGCACCTGGCGGTGCTGGCGCTCCGCGGCCAGCTGGCCCACGAGGTCTCCGAGGACGGCATCGACCTTTATCAGCCCGCTACGGCCCCGAGCCAGCCCCCGGCCGGCTAAAGAACCGCGGCTCACCGGTTCTGCGCCGGCGTTGACGCTCATGGTGGCGCCGCGCAAGAACCCGGCCACGCCGCTGACGGGTACTCGGAGTACTCGCCGTCTCGGCGTCGTCACTCCGCCCATATACTCGAAGCTACGCCGCCTCGCGGGAGATAAGGGTTATGGCCAGACCATCTGGGCTCGCCGCGGTGCCAGGTCGCGGCGCCAGTTTCCCCGCCGCCGTCGCCGGTCCCAGCGGCCGCGCATCAGCCGTCGTCCTCGCGTCGGTAGCGCGCAGCCCGCTCGACGGGTATATCGGAGTCTTCACCAGGTACGGCGACACGGTGCGGGTCCCGATGGGGCCGCTCAGCCCAAGGTTCCTGCTCAGCCGGCCCGAGTACGCCGAGCACGTGCTGGTCACTCATCAGGACAACTACGTCAAGCCGTTCACCATTAAAGGGATTCGCGCGCTGATCGGCGACGGGCTGCTCACCAGCGAGGGCGAGACCTGGCGGCGGCACCGCCGGCTCGTGCAGTCGGCGTTCTCCCGGCGTGAAGTGGCGACCTTCGGGCCTGCCGTCACCGATGCGGCCCGCCGCATGCTCAGCAGCTGGGCCAGGCTGCCTGACGGTGCGCGCCTCGACATGGCCGAGCGGCTGAGCGCGCTGACGCTCGACATCGCGGGCCACGCCCTGTTCGGCGCGGACCTGACCGGCGACGCCGAGCAGGTGCGGCGCAGCGTGGCCGCGGCTCAGCGGGTCGCGCTGGCCGCCGGCCTGCTGTCGATACCCTGGGGTCCTCGCTCGGCGCGCGCGGTCAAGGCGACCGCCACGCTCCTCGGCCGCACCTCCGACGGTATCGACGGGCTGGTCCAGCGGCTCATTGCCGAGCGGCGCCGGGAACTCGGCTCGGCGGAAAGCGCCGCCGCCGACCCGCCCGCCGCGCGGCGTGACCTGCTCGACATACTGGTGACCGCGCGGGCCGAAGACGGCGCCCCGCTGACCGATGAGGAGGTCGGCGCCGAGGTCGCCACGTTCCTGACCGCCGGCCATGAGACCAGCGCGAACGCGCTGTCCTGGACGCTGGCGCTGCTGTCCGCCTTTCCGGCCGCCCGGGCCAGGCTCGAGGAGGAGGTGGACTGGGTGCTCGGCGGCCGCGAACCTGAGGCCGCCGACGTGGCCAGGCTGCCCTGGACGGCCTCGGTGATCAGCGAGGCGATGCGGCTCTACCCGCCCGCCTGGACCATCGAGCGCAATGCCGTCGGTGACGACAACGTGGCTGGGGTCGATGTCCCGGCAGGCAGCCTGGTGACGGTCTCGCCCTATCTCATCCACCGGCATCCGGAGTTCTGGCCGGACCCGGCCGGCTTCGATCCGGCCCGCTTCCTGCCCGCCGACCAGGTCAATCAGACCGCCGTGACCAGGCCACCCGGAGCCGAACGGCCCCGTTACTCCTATATCCCCTTCGGTGCAGGCCGCCGGGCGTGCGTCGGCCAGTCGTTCGCCGAGCTGGAGACCGCGCTGGTTCTGGCCGCCATCACCCAGCGGTACCGGCTGGAGCTGACCGCCGCCGGCCTCCCGAAGCCGGTGGCGAACGTCACGCTGCGGCCCGGCCGCGGCCTGCCGATGCGGCTCACCCGCCGTTAGCCTGGCTCAGAAAAGCCGAGTGCCGGGCCCGGCGGGAGGTCGGGCCCGGCACGTGGTCGGGAGGCAAGAATCGGGTGGACTAGCTGGCGAAGTCGAGCAGCGGCTGCGCGCGGCTCGGGTGACGCAGCTTGGACAGCGACTGCTTCTCGAGTTGCCTGATCCGCTCGCGGGTCAGGCCGAGCGCACGGCCGATCTCGTCGAGCGTGTGCGGGTTGCCGTCATACAGCCCGAACCGCATCGCCATGATCGTCGCCTCGCGCGGCGTCAGCGCGTCAAGCGCCGAACGCAGCTGCTCGGCCATCAGCTGACGGTCGACCAGCTCGGAGGCCTCGGGCGCGTCCACGTCCTCGATCAGGTCGCCGATGCTGGTCTCGCCGTCCTCGCCGATCGTGGAATCCAGGCTGATCGGCTGCCGGCTGGTGCGCAGCAGCTCCTCGATCTGGTCCGGCGTCCGGTCGAGCTCGACGGCGAGCTCCTCCGGGGTCGGCTCGCGGCCCAGGCGCTGGTGCATGTCCCGCTCGACCCGGCTCAGCTTGCTGAGCATCTCGAGCACGTGCACCGGCAGCCGGATCGTCCGCGCCGAGTCAGCGAAACCGCGCTGGATGGCCTGCCGGATCCACCACATGGCGTAGGTGGAGAACTTGTAGCCCTTGGTGTAGTCGAACTTCTCGACCGCGCGGATCAGGCCCAGGTTGCCTTCCTGCACCACGTCCAGCAGCGACAGGCCCCGGTCGCTGTACTTCTTGGCCACCGACACCACCAGGCGCAGGTTGGCCTCGAGCATGTGCGCCTTGGCCCGACGCCCGTCCTCGGCGACCAGCTCGAGCTCACGTCGGAGGCTCTCGTCCAGGTCAGCGATGGTTTCCAGCTTGTGCTCGGCGAACAGGCCGGCCTCGATCCGCTTGGCCAGGTCCACCTCCTGCTCGGCGGTGAGCAGGCTGGTGCGGCCGATGGACTTGAGGTAGGTGTGCACCGAGTCGCCCATGGCGGGCGTCTGGTCATCGAGGTCGGCCTCGGCGAGCGCGGCAGCCTCCGCCTCGAGGCTCACCACGTCGG
>JASHVM010000178.1:0-5936 GCA_030044595.1 Streptosporangiaceae bacterium | reverse complement strand
AGCCCTCGCCCGGGCCGGCGACAATGTTCTGCCTTGGCACCCTGACCTGATCGAACTCGATCTCGGCGTGGCCGCCGTGCGTCCCGTCGGTGTAGCCGAATACGTGCATCCCGCGTTCGATGCTGACCCCGGGCGTGTCACGGGGGACCAGGATCATGGAGTGCTTCTTGTGGCTGTCGGTGGCCTCGGCGGTGACGCCCATCACGATGAGGATCTTGCAGTCCGAGCTCATCGCGCCGGAGGACCACCACTTGCGGCCGTTGATCACGTAGTCGTCGCCGTCCGGTGTGATCGTGGTGGCGATGTTCGACGCGTCGCTGGAGGCCACGGCGGGTTCGGTCATGCAGAACGCCGACCTGATCGCCCCGTCGAGCAGCGGGCGGAGCCAGCGTTCCTGCTGTTCTGGCGAGCCGAACTCGGCCAGCACCTCCATGTTGCCGGTATCGGGCGCGGCGCAGTTCAGTGCCTCCGGTGCGAGCGCGATATTCCAGCCGGTGATCTCGGCCAGCGGCGCGTACTGCAGGTTCGTCAGCGGCGGATCGGGCAGCAGGGAGTCGGCCGCTCCGCTGGCTGCCTCCCATTTGCGGACCGCTTCGGCCGACTTCCCGGTCAGGAACAGGTTCCACAGCCCGCGGCGGCGCGCTTCGGCCTTCAGTTCCGCGGTGACGGGCGCCCGCTCCCAGGGGCGGCCGCTCCTGGCGGCCGCCTCGGCCTGCTCCCTGAAGACCGGCTCGGCCGGGTAGACGTGCTCCTGCATGAACGCCAGCAGCCGTTCACGGAGTTCGCGCGTCCTGTCGTCGTATCCGAAGTCCATGGCGCACAACCTCCCGTTGGGTCGCGCCCAGCCTATCTACTCGCTAGTAAGCCCACCACTACGACCGGACGGCGGGCCGACGCTCGAGGGTCAGCGGGTCAGGCGGAAGACGTAGACGTCGCCGGACTCGAATACCTGGGTGTACGTGTGGTGGGGGTAGAGGCCGGCGATGAAGGCGGGGACGTTCGCGATCGCGGGGCTGTAATCACTGTCGAGGCCGTCGAACACGATGTACTGCGTCCTGGGGTTGCCGGGGTTGCCGATCCAGAAGGTGTCGGTACGCGCGGCCAGCGGGGCCAGCAGATCCAGCGTGGTCTGGACGGTGGCGCCGTCGGGCACCTTGGCCATGGCCGCCTCCGCCGCCGCGACGTGCGGGCTGATGCTGTAGGTCTGCGCGTTCCACAGTTTGCTGAGCGGGAACTGGAACGCGAGCGGGACGGCGATCGCCAGCATCATGGCGGCGCCGTAGCGCCGTGCTCCGGCCAGGGCCGCGCGCCGCAGCCCCTGGCGGCCGGTCGCCCAGCCCGCCGGCCCGGCCGCGGCGGCATCGGCATCCATCGCGGCCCCGATCCTGGCCAGGGCGTCGACGGCCGCGATGAACAGGATCGGCATCACGGTGGCGTCGTAGTGCCAGTACGTTCCCCAGAAACTGCTGTCCGTGGACGTGAAGCGGAGCAGCAGGCTCGGCACGGCGATCAGCGCCACCGGCGAGCCGAGCGCGAGGAACGCCGTGGGCAACAGCAAGAAGACGACGGTCTGCAGCTTGACCGGCCACGCGTGGAGGACCTGTCCTACCAGGCCAGCGGCCGTGAGGTGCCCGCCCGGCGCCAGGACCCCGCCGTCGCTCCAGTACAGGTAGTGGTGGGCCGGGTTGAAGTGCGGGATGATCACGGCGATGGCCAGGAACGACCAGGCGAAGCCCCAGGCGATGAGGAATACCCCGGCCGCCGCCTGGCCGCGGCCGTCCGACGCCTTGGCGCGCAGGCCGGCGATGACCAGGTAGAGCCCGATGGCGGCCACCGTGAAACCCTGGTCCTCCTTGACGAAGACCAGGGGAACCGCCCACCAGACCGCGGCCCTGGTGTGCCCGCGGACCAGCGCGGACAGCGAGAAGGCCAGCAGCGGAACCGCGAACGCGATCTCGTGGAAGTCGAACTGGGCCAGTTGCTGCAGGCCCCAGGAGAACCCGTACGCGACCGCGATCGCGCGGCCCGGGCCGACGCCCAGCTTCTCGCGGGCGACCTGGCTGACGGGGAACACCGAAACCGCGGCCAGCAGCGCCTGGGCGACGAGCAACGTCGCTGACGAGGGAAAGACCCGGAAGAACGGGGCCAGGACCGCGACGATCACCTGGAAGTGATCCCCGAGCAGGTTGAAGCCGGCCGCCCTGATGTCCACGATCGGCGCGTGCAGGTGGGCGTACTGCTTGACGTACTCGGTGTAGATGCCGAGATCCCACGACGACGGGTTGAGCTGGAGCAGCCGGAACAGCGAGATGACGGCGTACGCGGCGAAGGCAGTGACCGCGATCGCCCAGGTGAACGGGTCGGTGTAAACGCTGGGGGGTTCTTTTCGCGGCGCAGCAGGCCGCGGCACCGCACCCGCCTTGGCCGGCGGCGCTTGAGTCTCGGGCAGGACCGGCTCGGCACCAGACCGCGCCCGCTGCTCCTCCAGCATCTCGGGCAGCCTATCTGTTCTGGGAGCCGCGGGAAATAGGGCCAGGATGCGCCTTCTGGCCCGGTTCCGGCCCGGCGCGGCAGGTCAGACGAGCAGCAGCTTGCCGATCCGGCGACCGGATGCGTAGAGGCCAGCGAGCCCGAGCACGCCCAGGTACGCCGCCCGCCAGATCAGCTCGGGGCCGACCACGCCCAGCGTCAGGTCACGCAGCAGCACCACGCCCTGGTAGAGCGGCGTCCACTCGATCACCACCTGCAGCGGCCGCGGATAGACGCTGAGCGGGTAGAACGTCGCGGAGAACAGGAACAGCGGCATGCTGGCCAGGATGACGTAGTCGAAGTCCTGCCAGCTCCTCATGTACGTGGTGCCGGTCATGCCGATGGCGGCGAACGCGAAGCCGATCAGCACCGCCACCGGGACGTTCAGCACCGCCCACGGCGAGTGGACCAGGCCCAGCGCCAGCATGACCAGCGTGAACGCGATGGCGTAGATGGTGCCGCGAAGCAGCGCCCAGCCGATCTCGCCGAGCGCGACCTGGGCGGGCCGCATCGGGGTGGCCAGGACGGCGTCGTACAGCTTGGCGTACTTCAGCCGGAAGAAGATGTTGAACGTCGAGTCGTACATCGCGCCGTTCATCGATGACACGGCCAGCAGGCCGGGCGCGACGAAATCGCGGTACGGGATGGGCTGCCCGCCGGGGCCCGGCACCTTCCCGACCAGCACGCCCAGGCCCAGCCCCACCGAAAGCAGGTAGAACAGCGGCTCGAAGACGCCGGACACGAATACGAGCCAGGCGTGCCGGTAGACGCGGGCGTGCCGCTCGATCAGGCGCAGGCTGCCGGGATCGCCGCGGAAGGGCCCCGCCGACCGCATGCCCTCGCGGGGGGGCCGGGACGGGTCGCTCCCCCGGGCCAGCCGCCTCAGCCGCCCGGTGGGCGGGAGCATCCGCAGCGAGGCGCTAGACATGGTCTGCCTTCCTAGACACAGAGGCGCCTGCGGTAGGTACGGGCTCCGGCCCAGACGCCGACGATCGCGAGCGCCGCCAGGTAGGCGACGTCGACCAGCGCCTGGACCGGATCGACGTGGCCGAGGCTGAGCGCGCGGCACAGCGCCACGCCGTGCCACAGCGGCGTCGCGTAGGCGAGCAACCGCAGCCAGCCGGGCAGCTGGGAGATCGGGAAGAACGTGCCCGAGAACAAAAGCAACGGCATCATGCCGAACCTGAACATGTAGGCGAAAGAGTTCTCGTTCTTCACCGTGACCGCCCAGGCCGCGACCGGGGCGGCGAACGCCAGCCCGGTAAGCACGGCAACCGGCCAGGCCAGGACCACCCACCCGGACTGGGCGGCCCCGAATATCCACATGAACACGGTGAAGATGGCGGCGTTCATGGCGATCCGCATGGTCATGAACATCAGGTGACCGCGGAAAAGGTCGGCGGGCCGCAGCGGCGAGGCCTGCGCCCCGATGTAGATCTTGTTCCACTTGACCGAGCCGAACACGGGGTAGCTCGCCTCCGCCATCGCGGTGTTCATCGCGCCGGAGGCCAGGATGGCCGGGGCCACGAAGGCCAGGTAGCCCACGCCGCCGAGACTCGCCGTGCCGTGGGCGTCGACGAGCGAGCCGAGGCCGAAGCCCATCGCGCCGAGGTAGAACAGCGGGCCGAGCACGCTGGACCAGATACTCGAGCGCCAGATCCGCCGGTAGACGGTCAGCCAGCAGCGGAACGCGCGGAAAGACAGGGCTACGTTCCGGCGGGCGACCCCCCGAAGACTCGCCGCACGCGGGGATGGCCCGGCCCCCCGTTCCGCTCCGGACCTCCGTACCTCCCCGACCATCAGTCCTCCAGCCTGCGCCCGGTCAGGCGCAGGAAGACGTCCTCGAGCGTGCCGCGGCGGACCAGCGAGGTGAGCGGCTCCAGCCCGCTGGCGCGGACCGCGGCCAGTGCCGCGTCCCCGTCGGCGACGTAGAGCAAGATCCGGTCGGCGAGCACCTCGGTCCGTTCGGAGGAAAAGTCTTTGAGTTTGTCCGCGGCCGCGTCATGCACGTCGGGATCGAACCGCAACTCGAGGACTTCCGGCGAGCAGTAACGTGCGATCAGGTCCCGCGGTGAGCCCTCGGCGGCGAACGTGCCGTGGTCCATCACGACCAGCCGGTCGCACAGCTGCTCGGCCTCGTCCATGTAGTGGGTGGTCAGGATCAGCGTGACCCCGCGCTGCTTGAGGCGGAACAGCCGGTCCCACACCACGTGCCTGGCCTGCGGATCCAGGCCGGTGGTGGGCTCATCAAGGATCAGGATCTCAGGCTCGTTGATGAGCGAGCGGGCGATCGTCAGCCGGCGCTTCAGGCCGCCGGACAGCGGGTCGACCTTATCCTTGGCCCGATCCGAGAGCTGCACGAACTCGAGCAGGGCGGCGGTCCGCTCCCGTATCACGCGCCTGGGCAGCCCGAAGTACCTGCCGTAGACGAGCAGGTTCTCCCGTACGGTCAGCTCGACGTCGAGCGTGTCCTCCTGCGGGACCACGCCGAGCCGGGCCCTGATCGCGGATCCGTCTTTGACCGGATCGCGGCCGAGAATCGTCAGGTCCCCGCTGGTCGGCGGGGATACGCAGCCGATCATCCGCATCGTGGAGGACTTGCCCGCCCCGTTCGGGCCCAGGAACCCGAACGCCTCGCCCCGGTACAGGTCGAAGTCGATCCCGTCGACGGCCGTAAAGCTCCCGAACCGCTTGGTCAGGCCGCGTGCCCGGACGAGTACCTCGGATTTGGGACGTTCCAGCACCTGACCCAGGCTAGCCGCGGGTTACGACATTCCTCGAACGGTTTTGCCGCCTCTTCCCGTACCACATCAGCGGACACGATAAAGTCGGGTTCATACGGGATGAACCAAATCAAGGACCGAGACAGGGTGAATCTCATCCGAGATCTTTACGCGCGTTTCCGGGTGCTGATCCACGAGGTCGCCAAGTTCGGCGTCGTCGGCGCTCTCGCGTTCGTGCTCACCATCGTCCTGGTCAACGCGTTCCACTCCGGTGCCGGGCTGGGCCCGGTAGCCGCCACGACGCTGGCCAACGTCGTGGCCACGGTATTCGCCTTCGTCGGCAACAAGTTCTGGGCGTTCCGGCACCGCAAGGGCAGCCACTGGGGCCGCGAGACCCTGTTGTTCTTCTTCTTCAACGGCATCGGGATCCTCATCACCGACGGGGTCGTCGCGCTGGTGCACTACGGGTTCGGGCTGACCGACAACCTCTCCTACAACGTGGCCAACATCATCGGCATCGCCCTGGCCACGCTGTTCCGGCTGTACTGCTACCGCCGGTGGGTCTTCCTGTACGCCGACGGGGATTCGCCGGCCGCCGAGCGGCTCGAGCCGGAGACCTCGGGGACCTGAGGCTGGCCGTCGCCTACCGGCAGCCGCGGACGGCGGACAAGTCCAGCGGTGCCT
>JASHVM010000177.1:0-11135 GCA_030044595.1 Streptosporangiaceae bacterium | reverse complement strand
GGCGGACGCCGATGAGCGGCGCCAGGGCGAGCATGATGGTGCCCTGGACGGTGGCGATGCTGGCCCCGCCGAGGGTCTTGCCGGTCACCAGCGACGTGCGGCTGACCGGGGCCACCAGCATCTCGCGAAGGAACCCGAACTCCCGGTCCCACACGATCGAAATCGCCGAGGACATAGCGGTGGACATGACCGTCATGGCCACGATCCCGGGGAACAGGAACTTCTTGAAGTCGAACCCGGCGGTCGAGCCAACCAGCGAGCTCATCCCGTAGCCGAGCACGAACAAGAACAGGACCGGCTGGATGAAGCTGGACAGGACCCTGGCCCGGGTGCGGAAGAACCGGATCGCCTCCCGTTCCCACACCATGCCGACCGTGCGCAGCTCCTCGGCCGGGCTCTCCTGCTCATCGGCCAGCGGCCGGCCGGGCAGCTCCAGCGCACCGGTTGTCATGGCTGCCTCCTAACGCCGCGCCATGCGCGCTCGGGCGCCGGCGGGCAGGACGCGCTCGGCGTGCTCGTCGCGGATCTGCCGCCCGGTGTAGTGCAGGAACACGTCATCGAGGGTGGGCCGGTGCACGTCCACGGTGCGGACTCGCACCCCGGCGGCCTCGATGAGCCGGGGCACCGCGGCCTCGCCGTCCTCGGCGGATATCACCAGCTGCTCCTCGCCGCGGCGCACCTGGAAGCCAGCCGCCTCCAGGTGGGCGGCGGCGGCCCCGTCGTCCGCCGTGACCAGCTCGACGGTGTCCGCGCCCACCTGGCGCTTGAGCTCGTCCGGGGTGCCGGTGGCCACGATCGATCCGTGGTCGATGATCGCGACCCGGTCCGCGTACTCGGCCTCGTCCATGTAGTGGGTGGTCAGGAAGATCGCCATCTGCTCCTCCCGGCGCAGCCGCAGGACGTCCTCCCACACCAGGACCCGCGTCTGCGGGTCCAGGCCCACGGTCGGCTCGTCCAGGAACAGCACCGCCGGGGTGTGCAGCATCCCGCGCGCGATCTCCAGCCGCCGGGCCATGCCGCCGGAGAACGTTGACACCAGGTCGTGTCGGCGGTCCTCCAGCGCCACCAGGCGCAGCACCCGGTCGATCCGCTCCCCTACCTGCGCGGCCGGGACGTGGTAGAGCACGGCGTGGAACCGCAGGTTCTGCTCGGCCGTCAGCCGGTCATCCAGGGTCGGCTCCTGGAACACCAGCCCGATCCGGCGCCGCACCGCCTTCGGCTGGCGCGCCACGTCGAACCCTGCCACGGCCGCATGGCCGCCGCCCGGCCGGGTCAGCGTGCACAGCATCCTGACGGTAGTGGTCTTGCCCGCCCCGTTCGGCCCCAGGAACGCGAACACCTCGCCCCGCTCGATACGGAACGACACATCTTTGACCGCCTGCACCGCCCCGTAGTTCTTGCACAACGACACCACCTCAACCGCCGCACCCGCACCCAAGCCCGGCCCAGTGGCAGCGGGTTCGCGGGGCGCGGTTTTCATGCTGGCCACACAGCTCACCTCCGCGTTTGCTCACGCGTGACACAGCCACGCCCGGCAAGCCGATTCCAGACTGGTTGCCTGCCGGCAATCATGGGCAGGGCCGAACGTCACCAGCAGCCAGGACCACCTGCCCGGACCAGGCAGGCGGCACAGGCCGTCGACCCGGTGGCGATCTCGTCATCGACCATGATCACCGTGCGGTCGGCCAGCTGTGCCGGCGGATGGCCGGCACGCAGCTGGCTCACCCGATGGTCCAGCAGGTTACGCTCGCGGGCCTCCACCTCCGCCACCTGCCGCGCGGTCAGCCCGGTCTGCCGCACTACGTGGTCATCGATGATCCGGATACCGCCTTCGCCGATCGCCCCGAAGCCGTATTCCGGCTGGAACGGAACGCCGAACTTGCGTACGACGATCACATCCAGCGGAGCATGGAGTTCCCCGGCCACCTCCAACGCGACCGGCACGCCGCCGCACGGGAAGGCCGAGTACCGCCAGCTCAGTACTGCGCAGGTACCGCAGCCGCTGCGCCAGGTGCCGTCCGGCGTCCATGCGATCAACGAACAGCATCTCGCCACCTCCAAGGTCCCACCGCGATGAGAGTCGGCCGCGGATGGCGGCGCCAGGGCCAATGGTCACGAGAACCCGCCAGAACCTCGACTAGCGGCCTGATCCGTCACTACGCTCCGCGGCTGCGCGAGCAGGTACGCGATGTCAGCTGCTCAGCCCATCGTGACCTCGTCACGGCGATGCCGTCCACGGACGGGAGCCTGCTCAGGCGTAGAGAGCGTCGATGTCGGTGGCGTAGGTCTCCAGCACGTAGTCCCGGCGGATCTTTTGGGTGGGGGTCAGCTCAGCGCCGACGGTAAAGGCGGCGGGCAGGATTCGGAACCGCCTGATGCTCTCGGCTCTAGATACGGCGCTGTTCGCGCGGTCCACAGCCTCCTGGACAGCCCGCCGCAGGTCCTGGTTTTCGCATAGGTCACCGATGGTGGCGCTGGATGGTTTGCCTTCGCGCTGCTTCCACCGGTCGAAGGCGGCCGGATCCAGGGTGACGAGCGCGCCGATGTACGGCCGCTGGTCGCCGACGAGGACGCACTCGCTGACGAGCCAATGTTCGCGCACAGCGTCTTCCAGGGCCGCGGGCGCGACGTTCTGCCCGGTGGCCGTGACGATCAGCTCTTTCTTCCTTCCGGTGAGGTAGACGAATCCGTCGCCGTCGATCCGGCCGAGATCGCCGGTACGGAACCAGTTGCCGTCGAACGCGTCGCAGGTCGCCTGGGGGTTGAGCCAGTACCCTTGGAAGACGCCCGGTCCGTGTACCAGGATCTCGCCGTCGGATGCGATCCGCACGGCGTAGCCGGGGAGTGGCAGGCCCACCGAGCCGATCCGCCGCGCGCCGGGCAGGTTCATGGTCACCGGGCCCGCCGTCTCGGTCAGGCCCCAGCCTTCCAGGATCGTGATCCCGGCACCGCGGAAGAAATGCCCGAGTCGCGGGATCAACGGCGCCCCGCCGCTGATCGCCCAGGCCACGTGACCTCCGATGGCGGCGCGCAGCCGGGCGTAAACCAGGTGGCCGAACACCGCGTGCCGCAGCCGGACCAGCGGTCCCGCCTTGCGTCCCGCCCGGCTCCAGGTCACAGCGGCGGCCTCCGCCGCGGCGAACAGGCCGCCGCGGCCGGCTGCCTCGGCCTGCTGGCGAGCGCCGTCGGCGAGCTTTTCGAATACGCGCGGCACCGCGAGCAGGATCGTCGGGCGGAACGTCGCCAGCGCGGAGGGCAGCTCGCTGAGATCGCCGAGATACCCGATCCGCTTGCCGGCCTGGATCACGCACAGCGCCACCACCCGGGCCAGGATGTGCGACAGCGGCAGGAACAGCAGAATAGAGGCGTCCGGGGTCAGCACCTGCTCACCTATCCCGGGCGCGCCGGTGATGGCGCGGACCGCCTCGGTCAGGTTGCCGTGGCTGAGCACGCACCCCTTCGGGCGCCCAGTCGTGCCAGAGGTGTAGACGATCGTGGCGGGCATCGCTGCGGCCACCGCCCGGCGCCGCTCCATGACCTCTCCGGCATGGATCTGCGTTCCTTCCCCGGCCAGCCGGTCAAGGCCGCCGGCTTCCAGCACCCATATCACCTCGACGGTCGGCACCTGAGCCTGCCGGATCACCTTGGCGCGCTGGGCGTTCTCGGCGAATACCGCGACCGCTCCGGAGTCGGACAACACCCAGCGGACCTGCTCCGCTGAGGAGGTCTCATAGACCGGTACCGTCACCGCGCCGGCCGCCCAGATCGCGAAGTCGCACACCGCCCAGTTAAGACTGGCCGACGACATCAGCGCGACCCGGTCACCGGCCCGGATCCCCGCCGCGACCAGCCCGGCGGCGACCGCGGTAACCCGGGCAGCGAACTCGCCCGCGGTCATGGGCAGCCATCTGCCATCAGCCTTCTGGCTGAACAGGGCACGATCCGGGTCACGAGCCGCCCAGTCGAAGACGTAACCGGCCGCACTGGCATTCATCGTCTGCCCGCCCGCTGTCCGGCGGTCTGCTATCGGCGGAGCGGCGGCCCGGCTGACCTGGGGTGGCTGCGCCGCCGCTCACTGTGGCAGGGACCGCGGTCAGTGCTCGTGCTCGTACTTGAACGAGAGCTGTAGCTTGGTCCGGAAGGTGATCGCCCCGCTCTCATCCAGGTGGATGTCCTGCTTGAGCACCTCGGCCACCCGGAGGTCGTGGAGGGTATCACCCGCAGTCTTCAGTGCGTGCGCTGCCGCGTCTTCCCATGACGTGGTGCTCGTCCCGATAATTTCGATTACCTTGTAGGTGCTCATGGCATCCTCCTCGTGGCGGCCCCTGGCCCTCACACCGCGCCGCGGGTAGCAGGCCGCCGCTGACATGACATCAGTCCTGCTGGCTCGGAGCACCGCATGCGGCGCCCCTTCTACGCCAGATGATCGGCGAGATGGCGTGTCGGCGAAAGGCCGGAAGTCCCGCCCAGGCAGGCCAAACTGCCCCTCATGGCCAGTCGCTGGCCAAAGCCCCGCGTCCCCGGTGCTCGGCCGCACCGGCCCCGCGGGCACCGGGCCGGCCCAATGGCCGTGGCAAACCGCAGGACCCGCAGGAATCCGGAATCCATCAGGGGTGGGCCGTGCGGTACTGCCGCTCGGGCTGGTGTTCTGGGCCTTGGGCGAGCGCAAGCGGCGCGCCGGCCTGCTGGGCATCGCCGTGACGGTGCGGGGTCCTTCCGGGGACGAGCCCGCGCGCCGGTGACGCGTCGTGAGGCTTTCGCGGCTGGACGGGCGGTACGGAACGGCCAGTTGTGGGCCGCATCCCCTTTGGGAGCTCGCTGGGCGGTTCCAGGTCGTGGGAAGGCGGCGCTTGATGCTGGAGGGGCGGACACGTACACTCCGTGGGCCATCCCCGGATCTGAGCCCCAGCCAGGACTTGCACTTACCGCTATGAGCCGTAACGTTCACGGAACGGTCCGCGCATAGGGTTCGGTTCATGAGTGTTCGTCTGGGATCGGCGAGGACCTGGAGAGTGGTGCTCGGCGTCCTGGTTGTGGCGTCTTTCGCCGCCGCGGTCCCGCTGACCGTGCTGTCGGGTCAGATTTTTAACGCCCTGGTGGCGGCGGCGATCGGCGTTCCCTGCGCGGTGGTGGGCTGGCTGGTGACCCGGCGCCAGCTGGGGAACCCGATCGGCTGGCTGTTCCTGGGGACCGGCGTCTTCATGTTCTTGTCCACGGCGGGCGGGGATTACGGGTATTACGTCTACCGGCTCGGGCACCACCTTCCCCTGGGCGCGGCGGGGTCGGCCTTGTCCCAGTTCTGGGGTCTCAGCCTGGTGCTGTTCGGCGCCGTCGTCCTGCTGTTCCCCGACGGCAGGCTGGCTTCGCGCGGGTGGCGGTGGGCCCTGCGGGTCTACTGCGTGGCCTTCGCGCTGTTGGTCCTGGCGACCTGCGTGGCGATTGCCGGTGCCCTGGCCGCGCATCCGGTCCGCGTGGACTCCTCGGGGGGCCTGGCCGCGGTGGATCACGCGGGCGGCTGGTTCGGCGCCGTCCAGGGCCCGCTCGGCGCCGTGACTATCGGGCTGTCGGTGGCCTTCATCGCCCGGCAGGCGCTGAGCTGGCGGCGCAGTAGCGGGGACCGGCGCCAGCAGCTGAAGTGGCTGGCCAGCGGCGGCGCCGTTACGATCATCTGCCTTTTCCTGGTGGTGTCCTTCAGCAATTCAGGCGTCCCCGTGATCGGGCTGGCCTGGTTCGGGGTCGCTGCGCTTCCCGCGTCGATCGGGGTGGGCATCCTGAAGTACCGGCTGTACGAGATCGACCGGATCATCTCCCGGACCCTGGCCTATGCGATCGTGACCGGGCTGCTGGTCGGCGTGTACGCTGGGCTGGTCCTACTCGCCACCCAGGTGCTCAAGCTCCACCACAACACCGTGGCGGTGGCCGCGGCCACCCTGGTGGCGGCCGCGCTGTTCAATCCGGTCCGGCGGCGGGTGCAGCACGCCGTCGATCGCCGGTTCAACCGGGCCCGCTATGACGCCGAACGCCTGGTGGCGGCGTTCGCGGCCCGCCTCCAGGACGCGGTGGACCCTGATGTGGTCCGCGCCGATCTGACCGGCATGGTCCATACCGCTCTTGAGCCGACTCACGTGTCGATGTGGATCCGCCGTGCCGAACGGCGTTGACGCGGTACCGATGACCTGGACGATGGGCACCGGGACGACGGTTATCGTGCAGCTCCAGCCGTTGCGGCATTAAGCCGTGCTGATCTATGTCGCCGTGCGGCTGTGGCCCGGGGCGCGCCGGGCGGGCCGCTCACGGCAGAGCCCGGCGCTGGCGCCGGGCCAGCGACGCCGCGTAGCGGCGGCGCCTTGATCCTTATTACGGCCAATATCGGCAACGCAGAGTTCCTCCGCAGGCACGTCGAGGAAGTGCAGTACGACACCGACGCCAAGGCGACGAGCCGCGGTTCGCATCTCGTCACGTTCGACCCGTGCCCAGAGCCCGAAGTCGAGGACCACGCTTAGGCCGAGGCGCAGGACGTCTTGAGCGAGGCGCCAGAGTTCGTGGTCGATCTTGTCCCGGGTTGTCGCGTCCCAGGGACTGGAACCCAGAGCCCATAGCCATTCATCCTGCGTCAGGCGCAAGGCGCTCCGGTCCGCGGCCAGTTGCGTCGCGAGGGCGGTCTTACCCGAACCGGGCAGCCCGCAGGTGAGAATCAGCCGGGCTTCGCTCACAACCTCTTAGTCAAGCAGCTCCGCGAGCTGGGTGGGCGACCACGGGTAAGTGGCGACGGGCCGCGGCCATGGCCGCGGCCCGTCGGCCTCCCGCCTTGGGAGGCCCGGCCGACGCGCGCCGGGCCGACTTGGGCGCAGGTCACCAGCGCTAAGTCCGGCCATTCGGGTACGCAGCCGTGCTGGGCATCCCGCAGTCCTCCCCCGAACCCGCCGTTGGAGTGTCCACGACAGCCAGAACCTGCCAAGGGCGCCTGCGGCGTCACTTCGTGATCGGCTACGCCGCCCCTTGACAGAACCCGTCTGCCATCAGGTCGCCGCAGCAGTCGGGTTCGGGTGAGGGGTCTGAGCAGGACAAGGATCAGGGTCGTGCGGCCTTGGGCTCCTTCATGGTGAGGCCGATGAGGGCGGAAACAACCGGCATGACGGTAAGGGCGCCGATGGCCATCGTCAGGCCGGAGCGGTCGGCGATGATGCCCAGCAGCGGGGCGGCCAGCCCGCCGATGCTCACCGCCAGGCCGAGGGTGACCCCGCTGGCCGTCCCGACGCGATCAGGCAGGTAGTCCTGCCCCAGAGTGACATGCAGCGAGAACGGAATGTACAAAGCGACGGCGGTGGCGGCGATGGCGGCGAAGATGGCCGGGCCGGGCATCAGCCAGAGGGAAGCCAGGCAGGGGATGGCGGCCAGGTAGCTGGCGCGGACGGTCTGGATGCGCCCATGGCGGACGGCAAGACGGCCGCCGAGAATGGTGGCTCCGGCGCCCACCGCGTAAAAGGTGATCAGTGCTATCTCGCCGGTGCCCGTACCTGCGTGCAGGCGCTGCTCGGTGAACAATCCCAAGAAGGTGCCCAGGCCGAACGTGACGACTGAGCGAGCCACGACGACAGCTGTCAGCTTGGTGAACCCCTTCCAGTCATCGGTAAGGGACCTGCCCGCCGCGGCGGCCCTGGCGGGGTCATCCGGTGGCGGCGTCCGGTGTAGCGCTACGGCAGTCAGCAGCGCGCACGCCACGGCCGGGATGACCAGCGAGACAGTGCCGCCAGGGCCGACCGCGCTGAGAACGAGCCCGACCAGGACCGGGCCGAGAGCGAACCCGGCGTTACCGCCCATGGCGAACCAGCTCATCGCCACATGGGATCCGTGCGCGGCCCGCCGGGCCAGCCGGGCCGCCTCGGGATGGTAGGCCGCAACTCCCAGGCCCGACAAGGCGACGGCAAGCCAGGTCAGCGCGTACGAGCGGCTGAGCCCGGACAGCGCGATCCCTGCTCCGGCTATGCTCATGCCCGCGGGCACCAGCCATGGCATCCGGTGCCGGTCCGTCAGCAGCCCGAACACCGGCTGGGTGACTGAGGACAGCACCGTCGCCGCCACCATGATCCCGCTGGCGGCCGCGTAATCCCAATGGCGAGCAGCCACGAACACCGGGATCAGCGCGGGCACCGCCCCCTGGTAGATGTCATCGACACCGTGGCCCAGGCTGAGCAAGGCCCCCATTCGGGCGGACGCGGCTGATGCCTTGACCGCAGAGGTTACCGTAGTCATGGTTCCATGCTCGGCGGCCAGCGGCATGGCGGGCTACCGTTAAACTGACAACCTATGCCGGAAAGCCGCCAACCCGCGCTCGCCGGCCCGGCGGCCAGCCGCCGCCTGGCCGCGGGCGAGAATGTCGCCGAACACCACCACGACCGCGCCCAGCTGGTCTACCCGGCCAGCGGGCTGCTGGCCGTCACCACCGAGCGTGGCACCTGGATCGCCCCACCACAGCGAGCAGTCTTGATTCCTGCCGCGGTCCGCCACCAGCACCGCTCCTATGGCCTCACCGACATGCGGACCGTGCTGTTCCAGCAGGCGCCTCCAGCCCGCTCCACCGGGCGGCCCGCGGTCATCGCCGTGTCGCCCCTGTTGCGCGAACTGATCCTCACCCTTTCCGCGCCCACCCGCCAGCCCGCCCCGGCCAGGCGCCGCCTGGAGCACGTCGCACTCGACCAGCTCGCTGAATCCGCAGAACAGCCATTGCATCTGCCGCAGCCCACCGACCAGCGCCTCCAGGCAGCCACCGCGCTTATCACCGGCGATCTGGCCAGCAATGCCACCTTGGCCGAGATCGGCCACCGCGTCGGCGCCAGCGAGCGCACGCTCAGCCGCCTGTTCCGCGACGAATTCGCCATGACCTTCCCCCAGTGGCGCACCCAGCTCCGCATCCACCACGCCCTAGTGCTCCTCGCTCGCGGAGCCACCGTCACCAGCACCGCCATCGCCTGCGGGTGGGCCAACCCCACCTCCTTTATCGACGCCTTCCGCCACGCAGTCGGAACAACGCCAGCCGTATATCAAGCCCAGCTTCGAGGCGGCCGCATCCTTATGCCAGCCATCAGCTCCCCTGGCCGCAGCAGACAGCAACGGTGACAGCAACAGCGACGATCGGCGACAGCGCATAATGCTCGCACGATCCGTGCCAACTGGGGATATGTCCGGACTGAAAGCGGAAGGCCGTTCCACAGCGCCGTACCGCCGAGAACCTGGCCTACGCATCACGGACCCGTGCCCCCGAGATGTCCCCGAACTGCCGTCAACAGCCAACGATCGTCACCGGCAGCAACCTGCGAACATGAAGCTGGCGCGGCCTTCGAGCCCGCCAGCTGCGCATGAGAACACCCTCGTAATGCGTAGGTCATCGGTTCGATTCCGATAGACGGCTCCATAAAGCGGCAGCTCAGGATGCTTAAATTGCGCGCTTTATGATCGCTGGCCCTCGGTCCGTGGACCGGGTGACCCGATTCGCGAAAGCGGCAAGAGCGGCAATTCCGGTCGCCAGGGAGCCGGCCGCCCTGGAACGCAGAGCAGAGGATTCGACGATCATCTGCGCCGGGTGCGGCTCCTCGACAGCGGGCTGTCAGCCGCGAGATCGTCGGGGTCTCGGCTGCGGGGATGGCCGCGGACCCCGGGCCGCCGGCTGGTTACGGGGTTGCCCTTGCGGGGGGTGCCGGGGTTGCGGCGCTCTGGGCCGGGCATCAGGAAGCGGTTCAATGCGCCGGCCTGCAGTGAGGATCTACCTCGCGCCAAGCACACGGGGCTGGGTTCGTCCCGGATGGCAAGCGGGCATCAGGGGAAGGGAGACCGAATCGAGCGAGGGTGGCGGGATGGAGAACCGGAGCCTAGGCCGGGGCCGGGTCGGCGTGCCGGTCGTCGGGCTGGGCACCTGGCGTCGGCTGGAGGCCGCTGCCGCGGCTGGCCGGGACCACGCGCTCATCGAGGCCGCCCTCGCGGCTGGTATCCGGGTCATCGACACCTCCCCCATGTACGGGGCCGCCGAGCGGCTGCTGGCGGACGCGGTGGACGGCCACCGCGGGCAGGTCTTCATCGCGGACAAGATCTGGACCCCGTCGGCGGCGGAGGGCGCGGCGCAGCTGTCCCGCGCGGCGGGCTGGTACGGCGGCCGGGTCGACCTGATGCAGATCCACAACCTGGTGGCCTGGTCGGCGCACCTGCCGATGCTCGAGGCGGCCCGGGACCGGGGGCTGGTCGGCCTGATCGGAGCTACCCACTACTCCCCGGCCGCGTTCGGTGAGCTCGCCGAGGTCATGGGCACCGGCCGCATCGACACCGTCCAGGTGCCCTACAACCCGGCCCACCGGGAGGTCGAGAGCACCATCTTGCCGCTGGCCGACGACCTCGGACTCGGCGTCCTGCTCATGCGTCCGCTCGGCGAGGGGCAGCTCATGCGCCGACCGCCCAGCCCGGTCGAGCTCGCGCCGCTGCGTCCCTTCGGCATCACGACCTGGAGCCAGGCCCTGATCAAGTGGGGCCTGAGCGATCCGCGGGTGCACGTTTCCCTGACCGCCACCGCCCAGCCCGGCCGACTCACCGAGAATGCCGCCGCAGGATCGCCGCCGTGGTTCGGGCCGGACGAGCGGGCCTACGTGCTGCGCCTGATCGCAACGCACTAACCAGCTGGGCCACAGCATGCTCAGATCGCGTTTCTCGCCGCCGCGTAGCGGCAGGAACGGCACATTGTCATTGGCTCGAACAATTTCTGCCGATTCTGTGCGGACGACGGTCAGCTATCCGTGGGCTACGAGCGCGTACAGATCGTCTGGTTCGGTGTCTGCGGTTGCCTCGCAGAACGCTTCAGGCGGCTTGGCTGTTCAGTCCTGTGGATCGGATGGATGGGGGAGCGGTCTGCAAGACGGTCGGCTTTCAGTTCGGCGTTTTCTGCTTCGGCGCTTGCTTGTAACGTGTCGGTCTGAAGGTTCAGTCGCCGGGGTGGCAGCGCCGAAGCAGTTTCCGTCGCTGCTTTGTTTTCCTGCAGACGATGTCCGGCGGCCTTCAGTGCGCCGGTGCGGGTGACGCGGGACGGGTGAGGTCGAGGACGTCCTCAAGCCAGTCGAAGACCCTTTCGTCGCGGAGTCCCGTCGCGGCCGGCT
>JASHVM010000176.1:0-6956 GCA_030044595.1 Streptosporangiaceae bacterium | reverse complement strand
CCAACTCGACCTGGCATTACGCGCTCGGCTTCACGGTCGTCTACACGTTCGTCACCGTCATCGTGGAGCTGGTGATTGGCACCTGTATCGCGCTGGTGCTCGAGCGACTGACCCGCGGACGCGGATGGATGATGGCGCTGCTGCTGCTGCCCTGGTCGATGATCACGGTGATCAACGCCGAGCTGTGGCTCTACATCTACAACGCGACCTACGGCGTGGCCGAGTACATCTTCACCACGCTCCACCTCCCCGTACCGGCGGCGGGGTTCCTGGGGACCAATATCCCGGCCATCATTTCGCTGATGGTCGCCGACATCTGGAAGACCACCCCGTTCGTCGCCATCATCGTGCTGGCCGGCCTGGTGATGCTGCCCGGGGACGTGTACGAGGCGGCCGAGGTCGACGGCTCGTCGGGCTGGAGCACGTTCTGGCGGATCACCCTCCCGCTGCTGCGGCCCACGATCGCGCTCGCGCTGTTGTTCCGCGTGCTGCAGGCCTTCGGGCTGTTCGACCTGCCCTACGTGATGACAGGCGGCGGGCCGGGCACGGCGACCACGTCGCTGGCCATCCTCGGCTATGACGCCTTGTTCAAGAACCTCTCGTTCGGGCCGGGCACGGCGGTGGCCACCACCACCGCGCTCCTGGTCCTGATCGGCTGCCTGATCTCGCTGCGGACCTTCAGGGTCCAGGTCGGAAAGGAGGGAGAGTAGATGCGCAACCGCAAGCGGAAAGGCTGGCGCCGGGTCGTCAACGGCGTCAACATCTCGGCCCTGCTAGTCGTGATCTTCGTCGGCGCGCCGCTGTACTGGCTGATCGCCTCCAGCTTCAAGACGACTCTCGCCCTGGGGGCCAGTCCGCCGCAGTGGTTTCCGAGCCCAGTCAGCACCACCAACTACAACCAGGCCTTCGTCCAGTACGACTTCGGCATCTACTTCCGCAACTCGCTGATCGTGACGCTCGTCACCACGGCGCTGGTGCTGGTCGTCGGGACCCTGGCCGGCTACGCATTGGGCAGGCTGCCGATGCGCGGGAAGTTCACCTTGATGGTGACGCTGCTGATCATCTCGGTCTTCCCCGAGATCGCCGTGATCGCGCCGCTGTACACGCTGGAGAAAGACCTCAACCTGCTGAACAGCTACCAGGCGCTGATCATCCCCTACACGGCGTTCTTCCTGCCGTTCGCCATCTGGATCCTGCGCAACTACATGCTCGGCATCCCCAAGGAGATGGAGGAAACCGGCCGGATCGACGGGGCCGGGCCGCTGCGGACCGTCTGGACGATCATCTTGCCGATGGCCCTGCCCGGCGTGTTCACGGCCGGCATCTTCACCTTCACCGCCTGCTGGACCGAGTTCCTGATGGCGCTCACCTTCGAGAGCGTCAACAACTTCCGCACCATCCCGGTCGGCATCGCGGAGTTCGGCTCGGTGTACTCGGTTCCTTACGGCACGATCTTCGCCGCCAGCGTGGTGGCGGTGGTGCCGATCGGCATCCTGGTCTTCATCTTCCGGAAGTTCGTGATCTCCGGCCTGACCTCCGGCGCGGTGAAGGGATGAGCCGGTGATGAGTCCGAACCTGCCCCGCCCGGCCGCGTTGGGTTGCGGCCGGGCAGACCACCGTGGGATGTCCGCCGGACCGCTCCCCGAGCGGCACCCTCAGCCCGAGCCGGGAGACACGCCCGGCCTGCACGTTAAGCCCAGTACGCCCGGTAAGGAGGCATGATGGCCACCGTTGGCATGGACCGCGTGAACAAGGTGTACCCCAACGGGTTCCACGCGGTGAAGGACCTGACCCTGGACGTGGCCGAGGGTGAGTTCATGGTGCTCGTCGGCCCGTCCGGCTGCGGCAAGACCACCGCGTTGCGGATGGTGGCAGGACTGGAGGACATCAGCTCCGGGACGCTGACCATCGGGGGTAAGCGGGTCAACGACGAGACGCCGAAGGAACGGGACATCGCGATGGTGTTCCAGAATTACGCGCTGTACCCGCACATGACCGTGCGGGAGAACATCGGGTTCGCGCTCAAGCTGCGCAAGATGCCCAAGCCGCAGATCAACGCCAAGGTGAACGAGACCGCGGAGATCCTGGGGCTGACCGAGTGGCTAGACCGCAAGCCGGGGCAGCTGTCCGGCGGGCAGCGCCAGCGCGTGGCGATGGGCCGGGCGATCGTCCGCGAGCCGTCGGTGTTCTTGATGGACGAGCCGCTGTCGAACCTGGACGCCAAGCTGCGGGTGCAGATGCGGGCGGAGGTGCAGCGGATCCAGCGGCGGATCAACGTGGCCACCTTCTACGTCACCCACGACCAGGTCGAGGCGATGACCATGGGCGACCGGGTGGCCGTCATGCGCTCGGGCGTCCTGCAGCAGGTCGACCAGCCGCAGGTGCTCTACGACCGCCCGGACAACCTGTTCGTGGCCGGGTTCATGGGCTCGCCGGCGATGAACATGTACGAGGCCTCGCTCACCGCCGACGGCCACGCGGTCAAGATCGGCTCCCAGGAGCTGGCGCTACCGAACGCGTGCCTGAGTGCCCACCCCGCCCTGGCGGGGTACGCCGGCAAGAAGATCATCGTAGGGATGCGCCCGGAGCACCTGCCCGCCGCCAACGGGCACCCCGGCCCGCCCCTGGTCGGCACCGTGGACCTGGTCGAGGCGCTCGGTGCCGAGCTGATGGTGCACTTCACCATCGACGCCCACCGGGTCCGCGCCGAGGGCGCCAGCGACGACGAGGACGAGGACGCCACCGCCAAGCACGGCGAGGGCGTGGCCCGTATCGACCCCGACCACCAGGTCAAGGTCGGCGACAAGATCACCTTCGCCGTCAACACCGAAGGCATGCAGTTCTTCGACCCCGACACCGACAAGGCCATCTGGACCTGACCAGCCCAGCCCAGCACCGGCGGTTCAGCATGGAGGTGGCGGCGGGCTGGCCCGCCAGTCGGCCCGCCGCCACCTATCTGAGACGGCGTTGTTTCGACTAGTGAACGACTCCTGGCACCAGGCCAAATTCCGCGTTCATCACGGGAAGGACATCGATGTCTGCGGCCCGTCCTGGCGGTCAGAGCCAACCTGCCCGACCCACGATGAAAGACGTGGCGGCGCTGGCGGGAGTGGCGATCAAGACCGTGTCGCGGGTAATGAACGGCGACCCGACGGTGACACCGGATCTGGCCGTCCGGGTCCGTGACGCGGCCGCCAAGCTCGGGTACCGGCCCAACCTGACCGCGAGCAGCCTGCGCCGCGGCGACCGGCGCACGGCGACGATCGGCTTGCTGCTCGAGGATGTGGCTAACCCGTTCTCGGCGGCCCTGCTGCGCGCCGTGGAGGACGAGACCCGGGAACGACGCATTCAGATCCTGATCGCGAGCCTGGATGAGGATCCGGACCGGGAACGGGAAATGGCGATTACGCTCATCGACCGCGGCGTCGATGGCCTGGTGATCGTGCCCGCCGCGGCAGACCAGAGCTACCTGGTCGCGGAGCGGAAGCTCGGAATCCAGGTCGTGTTCCTGGACCGCGAGCCCCGGTTCCTCGATGCCGACGCGGTCGTCTCGGACAATCGCCAAGGCGCCGTCACCGCCGTTGATCACCTGCGCTCGTTCGGCCATCGGCGGATCGCGTACCTCGGGGACAGCCTGACCATCTCCACCGCGGCGCACCGATTCGATGGCTACCAGCACGTGCTGGAGCGAGCCGGGCTCCAGGTTGACCCGCTGATCATCAGGCACGGCCTGCGCTCCATCGATGCCGCGATGCAGGCCGCCACCGAAATGATCGCCCTGCCCGACCCGCCGACGGCCATATTCGCGAGCCAGAACCTGGTGACGATCGGCGTGGTGAAGGCCCTCTGGCGGGCAGGCCTGCAGGGGAGGATCGCCCTCGTCGGCTTCGATGACTTCCTGCTGGCCGACGTCCTGGTCCCGGGTATCACCGTTGTCGCCCAGGACACCGCCGAGCTCGGGCGCCAGGCCACGCGACTTCTGTTCGGGCGCCTCGACGGCGATAACTCACCACCGCGTGTGCACGTCGTACCGACCAGGATCGTCGCACGTGGTTCCGGCGAAATCGCGCCGGCTTCGACAATGGCTTCCCGCGGATGAGCGGCCAAGGCGGCTCCGGGGCGGGTATCACCGTCATCGGCGAGGCCATCATCGACCTCGTCCCGGGTGATGAGCCTCAGAGCTACCATGCGGTCCCCGGCGGGAGCCCTTACAACGTTGCCATCGGCCTGGCCCGGCTCGGGCACCAGACGACCCTGATGGCGCGGCTGGGCGATAACGGGTTCGGCCGGGTGCTGCGCCACCGCGCGCAGGCCGAAGGCATCAACCTCGACGCCGCGCCGCACGCCGCGGAGCCAGCCACGCTCGCCGTCGTGTCCTTGGATGCCGCGGCTCAGGCCAGCTACGACTTCTACCTCAGCGGCACCGCGGACTGGCAGTGGACGGCCGAGGAGACCGGGCAAGCGCCGGCGCAGACCGCCGTGCTCCACTTCGGTTCCATCGCGTCATGGACCGCTCCCGGTGACGCGCAGATCCTGGCGCTCGCGGAGCGCTTGCGCGGCCGCGGCGACGTGCTCATAAGCTACGACCCGAACGTCCGGCCGCGGCTCCTCGCGGATCCTGGCCGCGGCCAGCGCATGGTCGAACGCGCCATCCGGCTGGCTCACCTGGCCAAAGCCAGCACGGACGACGTCGCGTGGCTGTACCCGGGCCGGACGGCAGACGAGGTAGCACGGCACTGGCTGGGACTGGGCGCGAGCGTGGTCGTCATCACCAGTTCAGCCGACGGCGCAGACGCCTTTACCAAGGCAGGCGGGTCGGTACACCGGCCCGCGCTTGACGTCAGCGTGGTCGACACCGTCGGCGCCGGCGACTCGTTCACCGCCGGGCTGATCGCGTCACTGACCCGGCGGGACCGGCACTCGCCGACGGCGCTGGCCCGGTGCCCGGCGGACCAGCTGGCGGCGGCGCTGGACGACGCGATTCTGGTCGCGTCGCTCAACGTTCAGCGGCGAGGCAATGACCCGCCTATGCTGGCTGACCTGGCCGCGGCGACCAGGTCAGGATGAGGCGACCACGGCACCGAGCGACGATAATCGCCGAGGCCACTCAACGTGGCCTGCGTCTACGCGCCTACCCCCCGGCTGGCCGGAGGGGACTCGCCGAGCTCGGCCAGCGCCGAGCGGGCCCACTCAAGGCTCGCCCGGTGCACGGCGATGCCATGCTCAATCGCCAGCTCCGCTTGCCGATGCGACGACTGCGCTCCCGAGTCGAGGTACCGTTCCATGCCGGAGACGAAGCTGTCGAGCGCGCCGGCCAGGTCGGTCAGGAAGGCGAGCACCGCCTGACGCCCGAGCTGCCGCTCCATCAAGGCGAAGCGCATCAGGTGCAGGCCGAGGTCGGCTGCGACGGTGACCGCGGCAACCGGCTGGCGGAGCCAGTCCAGGTGGGCGGAGCGGCCAGCCTGGGTGACGTGGTAGAGGCGCAACGCACGGCGCCCGCTGGATACCTTTGTCTCCGCGCGCAGCAGGCCGCGGGCCTCCAGGCGGCGCAGCGCCGGGTACAGAGCGCCGGGGCTGGGCTGGTACACGCCGGCGGGCGACGCGTTGAACATCTTCTTCAGCCCGTACCCGGAGCGCGGCTCGGCGGCGATGACGCCCAGCAGTACCTGCTCGAAATCGGTCAGCGGGCGCCTGGCCGCATCGGCTGATGCCATGCTCCCTTCCAATGAGTCGTTTAGACCTATATCCTAATAGCCGGCATGGCGAGCTGACGGAACAGGACGCGACGGAGTGCTGAACGTCACGGCGGACCGGAGCGAGATCCCGGCAGCGCAACCTGGCACGGGCGATTCGGCCACGGATCGGGGGCTGCCAGGTGCGGGACCGACGGCGAAGCCATGCCGCAAGCGGCTGCGCCATGAAGACCGCGTCCCCGCCCAAGGCTCAGGTCGCCCTCGACCTCGCCGAGCCACAAGATGCGGTCGCCCGCACGTGCGTTGCTAGTCATCTGCTCGTTCGCGTCTGCGCCCAGCCTGGCGCCGTCGGGTACACGGATGCGAAGCATTCTGGGATGAAACTGCCAGCTTGAATGTCAGATACAGCACCTATGGTTCCAGGAATGTACGAACCACTTAGCCGGTACAACGTCACCGTCACCGTTTCGGTCGACGACGGCCAGCTTCCCGACTTGATCAGCTTCGCAGTGGCGGCCGACGAGGCGGCCTGGCGCAGATCCGCCAGCATCGTCAGCGCGCATACCAGCGACAGGATCATCAGCATCGTCACGGTCTACGCGCCGGACCGGTACGCGGCCGAGGTCGTCGCCCGCGCCGTCGTGTCCGATGCCCTCAACCGTCAGGCCGCATCAGCCGACGCGTTGGCCGGCGATGTCCGCCTCCGAGCCGAGACTCAGCGAACGTCAGCCGCCTGAGCCGGACCTTACCGCGCGCCGCCGAGCGCCCACGCGCCGAACCCGACACGGGTGATCTGGAGGCCGGTCTTGCCGAGCACAGCCGTTTTGAGCCGGGTCTGTTCCATGTTGTTGCTCCTCATCTCGGGTGCTGGGAAACAGGCGGCCGATCAGGAACCCAGCCGCGGCCGCGCCCAGCCCGACCGCGATCATCTTCAGGCGGTTCTCAGCGTCGCGCGCTCCGGCCGGTACGATCAGCCCGTGCGGCTCGCGTCGGCAGCGGATTCGTCTTGTCCGGCCGGGGCGCCGGTCCCGAAGCGTGATGCCGCACCGGCGACCGGCCGGAGGTCGCACCAGGCGTCGGTGTGCCCGGACCGGGGCGTGATCTCTGGTGCCTTCCCGAAGGTGCGGGTCACGATCACGACGGCGGCGAGAATCACGATGGCCACCAGCCCGGCCACCCAGGCGCTGGCGTCGACGGTGCCGGTGGCCGGGGTGATCACCCCGATGAGCACGACCGGAAGGCCGAGGCCGAGGTACGCGGCGG
>JASHVM010000016.1:0-2892 GCA_030044595.1 Streptosporangiaceae bacterium | reverse complement strand
GGCGGGCCTGACACCAGCGAGACGCCGGGGTAGCCGTACAGCGTGCAGGAAGCACCCGAGGAGTTGGTGAAATCGATCGAGGTATCCGTGCCGCCCGCGTATCCCTCGGGCGGTCCCTGGCTCACCCGCAGCGAGCTGGTCGCGCAGCCGGCAGGTGCCGCCGGGGACGAGGCCGGGGCCGTGGCCGGTGCGCTGCTGCTAACCGGCGCGGCCGCGCTGGAGGCGGGCGCCGAGGTCGCGGGCGGGGCTGATGAGCTGGGCGACGAGGAGCAGCCCGCGACCGCCGCGATGCAGATGAGCGCCGCAGCCGCGCGGCCGGCCGTTCCTCCGGCCAGCCGGCCGGTCCTTCCCCCTGAGATCACTGCCGTGTCCTCCTCCTCGTGCGCCGTCCAGCAATTATCACGGCAAGACGGGCGTGCCCGGGCAGCGCAACGCGGCACCCGGGCATGGCGCAGGCCCGAAAAGGATCACGTTTGGGTCACGGCGATCTCACGGCGTACCAGCCGGTTCGCGGGGGTGAAACCACGGTCCGTTCGGTAGAAAGATCTTGAAGATCTAGCCGGGCAGGTGAGCGGCGACTTCGGAGGCGGCGGCGTCACCGTAGGCGGCGGCGAGACGGTCCGCCAGCGGGCCGGATTTCAGGTCGTATTCCTGGGTACCGACGGTCTCCAGCGCGTGCACGGCCAGCAGGTTGCCGAGTTGCGCCGCGCGCTCGAGGGACAGGCCCCACGCCACGGCGGCGAGGAAGCCCGAGCGGAACGCGTCGCCGGCCCCGGTCGGCTCGGCCATCTGGGCGTCGGCGATGCCGGGCACCTCGATGGCGGACTCGCCGGTCCGATCGATCCGTGCGCCGTCGGCGCCCAGCGTGGTGACCCGGGTGCCGACGTGACTCACCACGTCGTCCGGCGTCCACCCGGTCTTCTGCTCGATGAGCGCGGCCTCGTACTCGTTGGAGAACAGGTAGGCGGCCCCGTCCACCAGCTCGTGCACGTCCGGGCCTTCGACCCGGGCGAGCTGCCATGAGGTATCGGCGGCGAACGGCAGGCCGAGCTTGCGGCACTGGCTGGTGAAGCTGAGCATGGCCTCCGGGTCGGTCGCGCCGATCAGCACCAGGTCGCAGCGGCCGGCCAGCGGGGCCAGCTCGATCTGCACGTCTTCGCTCATCGCGCCCGGGTAGAACGACGCGATCTGGTTGCCGACCAGGTCGGTGGTGGCGACGAACCTGGCGGTGTGGCGCAGCACCGACTCGTGCACGCCGCTGGTGTCCACTCCGTGCCCCTCCAGCCAGGAGCGGTACTCGGCGAAGTCCGGTCCGACGCTGCCGATCAGCAGCGGGCGCAGGCCGAGGCAGGCCAGGCCGAAGGCGATGTTGGCTGCCACTCCCCCGCGCCTGATCTGCAGCTCATCGACGAGAAAGGACAGGGCCACCTTGTCCAGCTTGTCCGCGACGAGCTGGTCGGTGAACTTGCCAGGAAACGTCATCAAGTGGTCGGTCGCGATCGACCCGGTGACCGCGATGCGCACGGCGCGTGTCCCCGTGGGTATCAGTGGAAGGAATCGCCGCAGGCGCAGGAACCCGTCGCGTTCGGGTTGTCGATCGTGAAGCCCTGCTTCTCGATCGTGTCGACGAAGTCGATGGTCGCGCCCATCAGGTACGGCGCGCTCATCTTGTCGGTTACCACCTGCACGCCGCCGAACTCGCTGGTGATGTCGCCGTCGATGTCGCGCTCGTCGAAGTAGAGCTGGTAGCGGAGACCGGAGCAGCCACCCGGCTGGACCGCGATGCGCAGCTTCAGGTCGTCTCGCCCCTCCTGCGCGAGCAGGCTGCTCACCTTGGCGGCCGCGACGTTGGTCAGGACGATTCCCTGTGTGGCCTCTTGCTGAACAGTCACCTTAGCTCCTGCGTGGCTCGTGTGCGGCGTGGGAGGACTCCCACGTGCAATCCCAACGATATGCGGTCAGCCCGCATTCCAACCACCTGACCGCCGTTACCGGCCCGGCCGCCGCTATAGGCCGGGGGCGCCCCAGACCGGGAACCAGCGGCTCAGGTCCGGCTCGAACTTCAGGTCAGTGCCGATGACGCCCTTGACCTGAAGCTCGAGCGCGTTATCCCGGCGATCGTCGGACAGCGGCGCGAACGGGTAGAACGTTCCCCGCTTGTACAGGTAGACCAGGGCGAGCCTGCGCTCGGAGTCGTCGCGGAAGGCGACCAGGGTGCACAGCAGCTGCGGGCCGAAGCCGTTGTCGACCAGCGAGGAGTTGACCGCGTGCAGGTCGGTGACCAGCGCTTCGAGCTCGTCGGACATGTGCGAGCTGACCAGCCAGGTGAAGCCGTAGGAGTCCTTGGTCACCTCGACCGGCAACCCGCCGTCCTGGCCCGCGCTCACGTCGAGTAGTTCGGTCACGTCCTTCTGCACGTCGGCGAAGGACCTGCCCTCGACCGGGCGGAAGCAGACCGAGCCCGAACCGGTCGGCTTGAACCCCATGCCCGCGTCCAGCGTGATCGCGGCGGACGGCAGCGCGAACAGGTCATCCAGCTTCGGCTGGACCGGCTTGGTCCGGCCCAGCAGGGTGTCCAGGAAGCCCACGACCGTCCTACCGAGCCTGGTTGAGCTGGCGCTGTACCTTGTCCAGCTCGGCCAGCCTGCGCTCGAGCGACGGGTGGGTGGAGAACACGCTCGACAGGCTCGGGCCACCGCTGCGCAGCGACATGGCCGGCGCGAAGAAGAACGCGTTCAGCGGCTCGGCCGTGCGCAGGTCCCTGCTCGGGATCTTGCCGATGTCACCGGTGACCTTGATCAGCGCGCTCTTCAGCGCGCTCGGCTGGCCGGTCAGCAGCGCGCCGCTGCGGTCGGCGGCCAGCTCACGGTAGCGGGACAGCATCCGGATCAG
>JASHVM010000175.1:0-13599 GCA_030044595.1 Streptosporangiaceae bacterium | reverse complement strand
TGGACCGTCACGACGGCGGGTAACGGCGCCGACGCCGTCCGGACCGCGCGCGAGTTCCGCCCCGACGCCGTGGTCCTCGACATCATGCTCCCGGACTTCAACGGCCTGGAGGTCATGCGCCGGCTCCGGACCGAACTACCGCAGGTGTGCGTGCTGTTCCTGACCGCGCGGGACGCGGTGGAAGACCGGGTGGCGGGTATCACCGCCGGGGGCGATGACTACGTGACCAAGCCGTTCAGCCTGGAGGAGGTGCTGGCCCGGCTGCGCGGCCTGCTGCGCCGCGCCCACCTGACCCGTGCGCACACCGAGGGGCTGCTCACGGTCGGTGACCTGACCATGGACGAGGATGCCCGGGAAGTCCGCAGGGGCGGCGAGCTCATCGACCTGACCGCGACCGAGTTCGAACTGCTCAGGTTCCTCATGCGTAACCCCAGACGGGTGCTGTCCAAGGCGCAGATTCTCGACCGGGTGTGGAACTACGACTTCGGCGGCCAAGCGCACGTCGTCGAGCTGTACATCAGCTACCTGCGCAAGAAGATCGACGCCGGCCGGCCGCCGCTCATCCACACCGTCCGCGGCGTCGGCTACGTGCTGAAACCCACGACCTGATGTCTTCCTCCGAGGTTCCAAGGGGGACCCGGGGGGATGGGCCCCCCCGGTCGCGGGGGGTTCCGGAGGGTCGCCCCCCCGGGCTAGCCCAGCGGTTGGCTCACGTGCTGTCCTTCCGCACCATCAGCGGCAAGCTCATCATCGGCCTCATCGTGCTGTTCGGGCTGGCCAGCGCGGCGGTGAGCCTGGTCACCACCCAGTCGCTCAGCAATTCGCTGATGTCCTCGCTGAACGGGCAGCTGCAGGCCGCGACCCAGACCTGGGCCAGCTGCGTGCACCAGGTTGACCAGGAAAGCTCCGACGGCCACGGCCAGCCCCCGGGCGGCCCGGCGGACAGCGCGGCGGACGCGGACCAGTCCGACTCCGACTACAGCAGCTGCGCCGGCCAAGGGCAGGCCCCGGATACGTTCCTCGCGGTACTGAACAGCCAAGGGGTCACTTTCAAGGCCTACGTGCTCAGGACGTGCACACTGTCGGCCGCGGACACGGCCACGCTCATGGACCTGCCAGCACCGTCGGGCTCATCCGCCCCGCCGGGAACGTACGGGTCCGCTGGCTCCGCGCCGCCCGTGCCGACCTATACCCGGACCCTGCTCGGCATCAGGTTCCTGTTCACCAACGTGGCGGGTCCGGACGGCACCGAGGTGGTCACCGGGCTGCCGCTGACCACGGTCGACGACACCCTCAGCCACGTCGAGAACACCGAGCACGTGCTGTTCGCCGGTGCGCTGCTGCTAGCCATAATCCTGGGCAGCGCCCTCGTGCAGTTCTCGCTCCGGCCGCTGCGCCGGGTCGCCGCCACCGCGACCAAGGTGACCGAGCTGCCGCTGGATTCGGGCGAGGTCACGCTGCCCGCCGGCGTTCCCGACCACGACCCGCGGACCGAGGTCGGCCAGGTCGGTGCCGCGTTCAACCGGATGCTCGCCCACGTCGAGCGGGCGCTGGGCCGCCGCGAGGCCAGCGAGGCCCGGCTGCGCAGGTTCGCGGCCGACGCGAGCCACGAGCTGCGCACCCCGTTGTCCGCCATCCGCGGCTACGCCGAGCTCGCCATGCGGCACCCCGGCCCGGTGCCGGACGACGTGACGCACGCGCTGAGCAGGGTCCAGTCGGAGTCAGCCCGGATGAGCGTCCTCGTCGATGACCTGCTGCTGCTGGCGCGGCTCGACGCCGGGCGTCCGCTGGAACGTGAGCCCGTCGACCTGTCCCGGCTGGCCATCGACGTGACCAGCGACGCGCGGGTGGCCCGGGTGGACCACCAGTGGCGGCTGGATCTGCCGAGCGAGCCGGTCCTGGTCCGCGGCGACGAACACCGCCTGCACCAGGTGCTGGCCAACCTGATGAGCAACGCGGGCCAGCACACCCCGCCCGGGTCGACCGTCAGCGTGGCGCTCGCCGTCGACGACACCGGCGCGGACGCGCCGCTCGGCGCCGGAGACGGGCAGGACGGCGGGATGGTGCAGCGCGGCGTGCGCCCGACCCGGCCGCGGGTTGAGCTGAGCATTACCGACGACGGCCCGGGCATCCCGCCCGAACTGCTGCCCGAGCTGTTCGAGCGGTTCACCCGCGCCGACACGTCACGGGCCCGGGACGTCAACGCCGCAGGGAAGAGCACCGGCCTCGGCCTGGCCATCGTGGACGCCGTCGTCGCCGCGCACGGCGGCAGCATCACCGTGACCAGCCGACCGGGCCTGACCCGGTTCGCCATCTTCCTTCCGCTGCTGCCCAAGCCCGCGGACATGGCCGACGTAACGCGCTGACCGTGTGCTAGTCATGAGTCATGGACGGCGACCGCCAGCGGCTCCTGGCTGCGATGCCGCTGCACGCGATCACCTGGACCTACGGTGAGGACGGCCTGCGGGAACGGTTCGCCGGCCAGGTCGCGTCCTGGCCGGAAGCGGACCGGCAGAAGCTGCAGCGGGCGCTCGACCTAGCGTCCCGGCTGCACGCCGCCGATCACAGGGACCGCGAACCTTACGTCAACCACCTGCTCCGGGTGGCGATCCGGATCATGTCCCATTACGGCGTATCCGATCTCGACGTGATCTGCGCCGCGCTGCTGCACGACGCCGCGGAAGATCACCCAGCGGAGCTGGCCGGGCGGGCCGCGACCGCTGGCGGCGTCCAGGCCGACCAGCGGGCCGCGCTCGCGGTGCTGGCGGCGGAGTTCGGCCCGCGGGTCGCGGAACTGGTCGGTGCGGTGACGAACCCGGAGTACGCGCCGGGCCGCGATGCGTACGAGCAGTACCGCGAGCACGTCGCGGACAGCCTGCGGGACTGCCCGTGGGCCAGGGTCATCAAGGTCTCCGACTTCACCGACAACGGCGCAGGCCTGATTCACACCACGGGCCCGCGCCTGCAGGTGCTCGCGGGTAAGTACGCGCCGCTGGTCCCGGTGCTCGCCGAGCTCGTCGCCCGACCCGACACCCCGCTCAGCGCCGCGGCCAAGGAGCACATCCTCGCGCAGCTGGACCGGGCCGCGGCCAGGTTTGCGGCCGTCCTTGGGGACGATGGGTAGATGCCGGAACTTCCCGAGGTCGAGACCGCCCGCCGCCTGATCGCCGACCAGGC
The DNA here is from genome assembly GCA_030044595.1 of Streptosporangiaceae bacterium. Taxonomy (GTDB): domain Bacteria; phylum Actinomycetota; class Actinomycetes; order Streptosporangiales; family Streptosporangiaceae; genus Palsa-504. The sequence continues at coordinate 10,422 of JASHVM010000175.1, read as the reverse complement.
CCTGAACCGGCGCATCGTGGCCGTCGACGACACCGACACGTTCGTCTGCCGGCCGCATTCGCCCGGCGAGCTGCGCGACGCGCTGACCGGGCGCACGCTCACCGCGGCGCACCGGCGCGGCAAGGCGATGTGGTTCGAGACCTCCGGGCTCGGCCGGGCGGCCGAGCCCGGGCCGGACCTCGGCATCCACCTGGGCATGAGCGGCCGCATCGTGGTCACCTCGCCGGACGGCCGGTCGGCCGAAGGCGGTGACCGGCCGGGCCGGGACGCGCAGCCGCGCAAGGCCGAGTGGGATCGCTTCACGCTCGAGTTCGCGGACGGCGGCAGCCTGGCGCTGTTCGACAAGCGTCGGCTCGGGCGCGTCCAGCTGAACCCCGACATCGACGCGCTCGGCCCGGACGCCGAGCAGGTCACCCCGGCCGAATTCCGCGCCCTGATCACCAAGGGGACGATCGCGGTCAAGGCCCGCCTGCTGGACCAGTCCAAGATCGCCGGGGTCGGGAACCTGCTGGCCGACCAGGCGCTATGGAAAGCCAAAATCCCGCCCGCCACCCCAGTGAACCAGCTGCAGCGCAAGGACGCCGACCGGCTCTACCGCGCGCTGCGGCTCACCCTCGAATCGGCCATCGCCAACGGCGGCGCGCACACCGGCGACGTCATCGCGGCCCGCCACCCCGGCGGTACCTGTCCGCGCTGCGGCGCCGAGATGGTGCACGGCACGGTCGGCGGCCGCTCGACCTGGTGGTGCTCGCGCGAGCAGGCCGCGTGGCGGTAAGAAAGGCCGGCTCTTGCCCGATCCGCCGACCAGCGGTAAGAAGTGCTGATGGGGAGGGATGTGCCGACCGGGTCCTCCAGCCTTCCGCGTGTCGAGTTGCGTCTCGCCGGCGCCTTCGGCGTCCTCCGCGACGGCACCGAGCTTGCCGAGGGCGAGGTGGGCAGCCGCAAGTCCCGGACGCTGCTGAAGCTGCTCGCGGTGGAACGGCCGGGGCTGGTTCCCATAGACAAGATCGTCGAGGTGCTCTGGGCCGGTGAGCCACCGGCGGCCGCCGAGCAGAACGTCGCCACGCTGGTCAGCAGGCTTCGCGGGATACTGGGGTCCGGCGTCATCCTGGGCGGCCGTCAGGGATACCGGCTCGCCGACGATCCTGTGGTCAGCGTGGACCTAGATGCCGCCGCCCGGTACTGCGAGCAGGCGGAGCGCAAGCTGGCGGTCTCCCCTGCGATCGCCCTGGTCGCGGCCGAGCAGGCCATCGAGCTGCTGTCGGCGGAGGTCGCGCTGGCCGACGAGCAGTACGCGACCTGGGCGGACCCGGCCCGCGGTGAACTACGCGGGCTGCTCCGCAGGGCGCGCCTGGCCGCGGCCGAGGCCGCCCTGGCCACCGGCGACGCCGGCGCGGCGGTGCACCATGCCGAAGCGGCGATGGCGGCTGACCCACTCGATGAGGCGGCTCATCGCTGGTACATGTCGGCCTCGGCCGCCGCCGGGGAGCCGGCCAAGGCCCTGGTGGCCTACGCGGCGCTGCGCGAGCGGCTGGGCGACGAACTGGGCACCGACCCGGCGCCGCGGACGCAGCAGCTGCACCTGGCCATCCTCCGCGCCCAGGCTGGGGAGCGGCCGGATCGAGGCGAGACGAGCACCCGGTCCACCAGTCCGGAGTCTTCGGGTCGGCGCCGATCGTCCAGGCCGGCCCTGGTCGGCCGGGACGCTGAGACCGCCGCCCTGCGTGCGGCCTGGGGCCGTGCCGTGGCCGCGAATCCCGGCCTCGTCATGATCGTGGGCGAGGCCGGGATCGGGAAAACGGCCCTGGCCGAGGACCTGGCGGCGGAGGCCGGCGAAGACGGCGCGACGGTACTGCGAACCCGCTGCTACGAGGCCGAACGGTCGTTGTTCCTGCAGCCGATCGTGGAGGCGATCGCGCCGGTGATGACCAGGATGCCGGCCAGCACCCTGCGGCAGATACTCGGTGAGCACGGCTCCGCGGCCGCGGCCCTGCTGCCCGAGGTCGCGGCGCTGCTCGGGCCTCCGCCGTCCTGGCGCGGCAGCACGGATATGGAACGGCGGCGGTCCTTCCAGGCGGTGACGGCATTCCTGTGCGGACTCGCGGAACGCAATCCCGTCCTGCTCGTGGTGGACGACCTCCAGTACGCGGGGCAGTCCACCGTCGAGTTCGTCCACTACCTCGGCCGTCATGTATCCGGCTCCAGGCTGCTGGTGGTGGTCACGGTCAGGGCCGAGAACGACGCGGAGATCGGTTCAGCGCTGGCGCCGGTGGCGATCCGGGTCGAGGTGGGGCCGCTCGGTCCCGCAGCGGTCGAGCAGCTCGCCGACGAGGCCGGGCAGGCGGCGCTGGCCCTCCCGATTCTGCAGCGCACCCGGGGCCACACGCTGTTCGTAGTGGAAGTACTGCGGGCGCTGGCCGACGGCGACATCGGCTTGCCGGAGTCGCTGCGCAGCGCGGTGCAGGCGCGAGTCAGGCAGACCGGTACGGCGGCGGAATCGCTGCTGCGGGCGGCGTCGGTCCTCGGCGCTGCCTTCGATCCCCTGGTTCTGGGCCAGCTGCTGGATCTCACCGCAGCCGCGGCGGTCGAGCTGTGCGAGCAGGCGCTGCAGGCCAGGCTGCTCGTGGTCAGCGGCCGGGATTACGAGTTCGCCAATGACTTGATCCGGGAGGTCATGTACGCCACCGCTCCGGAGCCGACCCGGCTGGCCCATCACCGCCGGGCTGCCGACCTGCTGACCGGCCAGCCGGAATCCCTGGCCCGGCACGCAGCGGCTGCGGGCGACTGGTCCCGGGCGGCGCGGGCCTGGCTGCTCGCGGCCGAGGAGGCCATGCGGCAGTACGCGGCCACCGACGCGATCGCGCTGAGCACGCAGGCGCTGGACGCGGCAGAGCGCACTGACGATGCGGAAGCGCGCGCCCGTGCCCTGGTCATTCGCGCCCGCGCGCGCGAAGCGGCAGGCGCCAACGACGCCGCTTTGGCTGACCTGACGGAGGGGCTGTCGGCCGCGCGCGCCGCCGGCGATCGCCGACTGGAGATGCTGGCCCTGCGTCAGCTCGGCGGCGACTTCTCCGCCACGCGCAGCCTGCCGGTCGCGACGTCCTACGCCGAGACCGGACTGCGTATCGCCATGTCGCTCGGCGACCGGGCCAGTGAGGCGCACTTGCTGGCCCGGCTGGCCATCATCGCGGTGTGGCGGCTGCGCCTGGACGCTGCTTTGGAGTACGGCAGGCGCGCGGTCGCCGCCGGCCGGGCCTCCGCGGACGAGCATGCCCTAGCGGCCGGGCTGGACGGCCTCAAGATCGCATGCCTGAACGTCGGGGACGCTCAGGGCCAGGCGGCCGTCCTGGCCGAGCTCAGGCCGCTGCTGCGCCGCCAGGGCGACCTGTACCGGCTGCAGTGGGCCGAGTTCGAATCCGCGTTCTTGTTCATCGCCTCTGCCGAGTGGGACAAGGCGGTCGCCGCGATGCAGACCGCCATCGAGGTCAACCGTCGCGCCGGCTACCCCTCTTACGCCGCGTGGTACACCATGTACCTCAGCTGGCTGGCCAGGCTTCGGGGTCGCGATGAGGAGGCGCTGATGCTGGGCCGCCGAGGTCTGGAGCTGACCGAACGACATGAGCACCTGTGGGGGGAGGCCACGGCGTGCGCCATGCTCGGGACCACGCTGCAGCTGGGCGGTGACCGTACCGAGGCCATCAAGCTGTTCGAGCGCGGTCTGGCGGCGGCCGAGGCAGGAGGCGCGGAGGCCAACCTACTGCGCTGCGCGGCTCCGCTGGCCGCCGCCACGGCTTCGCCGGACGTCCTGGCCTACGCCGACCGGCTGCTCGAGCAGGCCAGCATCCCTGCTGACGGCGCCTGGCTGTTCGGCGACGAGGCCTGCCTCTCGCTGGCCCGAGCCTGGCTCGGGCACGGTGAACCGGAGCGCGCCCGCGCGATTGTGGCTCCGCTGCTCGCGGTGGCCGACCGCGCGCCATGGGTAGCGACGCTGGCCGCGACGCTCGTCGTGGACGGGCTCGCCCTCATCCGCGTGGATCAGTACCAGCAGGCCAGCGCCCAATTGCTGCGGGCTGAGAACCTGGCCCGTGAACACGGGCTCCCCCATGTCCTCCGCGAGGCCCGCTCGGCCCGGCGGACCCTCAGATGAGTTCGGCCAGGCGGGCGGCGGCCCGCGCGGCGCCGTCGGTTTCGACGGGCCGGTGGCGGACCGGCCGCGTGATCTCCTCGGCCATCGCCGCGGCCAGCGCGTCGGGCATGGTGTCCGCGTAGTCCAGGCAGCGGCCGGCGCCGTACTGGGCCAGCCGGTGCCGGACGTGGAAGTTCTGCTCGAAGTGGTGGCGCAGCGGCACGTAGATGAACGGCCGCTGGCTCGCGGTGAGCTCCATCGTGGTGGTCAGGCCGCCCTGCACCACCGCCAGGTCGCAGGCCGCCAGGTGCCGGTACAGGTCGTGCACGTAGCCGCGCACGTCGAGGCCGTCGGCCGCCGGCACCGATCCCGGGTCGATCCGCGGGCCGGTCACCACGATCATCCGCAGCCCGGGGATCAGCTGCTCGGCCGCCGGGAACGCGGCGATTACCCGGCGGATCAGGTCAGTGCCCACGCCGGAACCGCCGACGGTGACGAGGCAGACTTTCTCGTCGGGCCGGTAGCCCAGCCCGGCGCGGAGCGCGTCGCGGTCTTCGAGCGCGCCGGGTGAGATCCCCGAGATGTAGCCGGAGAACTGGTAGTTCTGCTCCACCCAGTCGCGGATCGGCGGCAGTCCCTCCCCGAACGCGTCCGGGACCACGTCGGCCGGGTTGCCGACGAAGATCGCCCGATCGCGCAGGCTCGGGAACCGGGCGATCTGCTCGATCATCTCCGTGTTGTAGTCCGCGGTTAGTGCCCGCTCCGCGGTCCCGCCGTCCGGCATCGGCAGCCAGCCGACGAAATCGGTCAGCCAGGCGTAGGGCGCCCGCTTGAGCTCCGGGTTCTCGTGCAGGAAGTAGTCCACGTCCCAGGCCTCGTCGCCGATCCACAAGTCGAACGGCTCGTCGCAGACCAGGTCGTGGAAGACCATGAAGTTGGCGACCATGATCTCGTCCATGTTCCTGATCGCCTGGAACGCGTGCAGGTCATGCTCGGCAGCCTCGCTCTCGATATGCGCGGACTCGCTGGCCAGGAACGCCGACGCGGGATGGATCCGCTCAGAGCGCCGCTCCAGCAGCTCGGTCACCGGATGCTGCGCCAGCCACTGCACCTGCAGGCCCGGCCTGAGCTTGCGCAGCTCGTCGGCGATGGCCAAGTCACGCCGAGCATGGCCAAGGCCAATCGGCGACGACATGAACAACGCCCGCTTCGGTCGGCCCCGCGCCCTGGTCCAGGTACGAGGGACCGGCGTCGGCGGCCGCGGGCCGACAGACTCGGCGAAACCGCGGATGAGCAGGTTGGTCTGCACCGGGTCGCGCATCGTCGGGGCGTGGCCGCCGTCCCGGATGCTGACCATCTGCCCGCCGGTCCACCGCGCCAGCGCCACGCCGGTCTCGTACGGCACGACCCCGTCCTGGTCGCCGTGCACGATAAGGACCGGGCAGGACACCTTTCGACACGTGGCCTCGGCCTCCGCCGCGGTGGCCGAACCCACACCCAGGCCGGTCAGGAGCAGTGTCTCCGCGGTGGTTTCCAGGCCCCAGGCCAGCCCGTCTTCGCGCTGTTTCGTGGAATGTGGTTCGGTGAACACCTGCGACATGAAGAACTCGACCCAGCCGCGGTAGTCGGCCAGCCAGTAGTGCATGTTGGCCTTGCCCCAGCCTTCGTAGCTTTCCTTCGGCTCAGCGAAGTCCGGCGGGAGCGGCCACGGCAGCGCCGCGCCGATCGCGACCACCCCGGCCGCCCGCTCCGGGTACCAGGCCGCTAGCTGCAGCGCGTGCCGCCCGCCCATCGAGAGGCCGACGATCACGGCGCGGTCGACCCCGGTCGCGTCCAGGACGGCGATCGCGTCATCCACGTACTCCCGGTCCAGGTACGCCTCCGCGGTCACCGGCCGGTCGGCCCGGCCGTTACCCCGGCCCTCCGCGGTGATGACCCGGAACCGGCGCGCCAGATACGGCACCTGAGCCTTCCACTGCCGGGCATGTACGATCGCCCAGGACGTCAGCAGCAGGATCGTCGGCTCGCCCTCGCCGTACACCTCGTAGCCGACCTTGATGCCGTCGCGCTCGATGAAACCGTCCGCATCGGGATACCTCGCCCGCATGGCCGCCTCCGCTTTGAGGAACGCTGTCTCCCCCCGTTCTATCCGGGTCTATTGCAGTCCGATTGCAACGCCAGTGCAACGGCGCGGCGGACGCTGATCGCAGGAAACCACACGTCCATCAGGAGAGGTACAGCATGGCTATCAACGAAGACAAGCTGAACGAGTTCGTCGGCAAGTTTGTCACCGACCTCGGCGCGACAGTGGCCGCGGGCAATGTGGTGATCGGGCACCAGCTCGGTCTGTACAAGGCCCTGGCGTCCGCGCCGGCCAGCGCGGATGAACTGGCGGAGCGCACCCATACCAACCCGCGTTACGTTGCCGAATGGCTGAGGGGGCAGGCGGCGGGCGGTTACGTGGAGTACGACGCGGCCGCGGATACCTACTCGATGACCGAGGAGCAGGCCTTCGCGCTGACCAACCCCGACGGCGGCCTCTACGCCCCCGGCGCGTTCGTGCTGGCGCTCGGCACGCTGCGGGCCGTGCCGCGGATCACCGAGGCGTTCCGCACCGGCACCGGAATGGGCTGGCACGAGCATGACGAGGACGTGTTCCTCGGTTGCGAGCAGTTCTTCCGGCCCGGCTACATCGGCAACCTTATCCCGTCCTGGATTCCGGCGCTGGACGGCGTGGAAGAGAAACTGCAGGCTGGCGCCAAGGTCGTGGACATCGGGTGCGGACTCGGCGCCTCGACCATCTTGCTCGCCCAGAAGTTCCCGAACTCCCGCTTCAACGGGTCGGACTATCACGAGCACTCGATCGAGTTGGCGCGCAAGCGGGCCGGAGACGCGGGGGTGGCCGACCGGGTGACGTTCGAGGTTGCCACGGCGGGATCCTTCTCCGGGACCGGCTATGACCTCGCCGCCACCTTCGACTGCCTGCACGACATGGGCGACCCGCTGGCAGCGGCCCGGCACATCCGGCAGGCTCTCAAGCCGAACGGCACCTGGCTCGTCGTCGAGCCGCTCGCGGCCGATGAGGTCGCGGGCAACATGAACCCGCTGGGGCGCGTCTACTACAACTTCTCGACGCAGCTGTGCATACCGAACGCGATGTCGCAGCCGGGCGGGTATTCACTCGGCGCGCAGGCCGGCGAGGCCGCGATCAGGCAGGTGGTGACCGAAGCCGGCTTCACCAGGTTCAGGCGCGCCGCGGTGGCGCCCATTAACTTGGTCTACGAGGTACGTCCGTAGGTCGCGGGGTCCCGCCGGACGCGAGCTACCGTCGTTTTTGAGCTATGACGGCCTTGCACCCGCGCAAGGCCGTCAAGCCATGCCATTTCCGGCCGCCGCCTGATGACGGCGACCGGCATCGACTCGCCGGACGTGATTTTCGGCATTGGCTCATCCGTCGGGCGATTGGCGGGCCGCCCACTCGTGGTCGAGGATGGACATCAGAACCTCGTCGTACCAGCGCCCGTCGTGCAGTACCGACTCGCGATGGCGGCCTTCCTCGACGAACCCCGCCTTCTGGTAGGCGCGGATCCCGGCGGGGTTGAACGGAGCGACGCTGAGCTGAATGCGGTGCAGGCCCATCTCGCGGAACCCGTAGCCGACGACGACGCGCATCGCGTCCGTGCCGTAGCCACGACCGATGTACTCGCGGCCGAGGGCGATCCCGAGCGTCGCACACCGGTCCTTGGGGTGCGCGCCCCACAACCCGATGTTGCCGACCAGTACCGGCGGATCATCGAGCGTCTCGATGGCGAAGCCCACGTCGCCCTCCTGGTTCGCGCCCCACTTCGCGATGCGCTCTCTTGCTGCGGCCTCCGACGGCGGGGCCACCCAGCTCGACAGCGTGGTCATGCGTCCGGGATCCATCTCCCACTTCGCCAGAGCGGGCAGGTCGTCATCACGCACGCCGCGCAGTCGCACCCGGTCGCCGACCAGGATCGAGTCGCCGTAGCCGAATGCGCCGGAAACATCGGTGAGTTCGGTCATGTGGCTGATACTGCCGCATGCCAGACCCCGGCGTGACCCCCGGTCTCGGCCCCGCGGGCGCGCGCCGCCTCGACACTGGCCGGCGGCCGGCAATAATCCAGCTATGCGTGCCCCTGCCAGGCGCCCGTGAGCCGCCTTGCCGAGCAATCCGGCCGACTGGCAAGCGGCAGCTACCCCGTGCGGTTCACCTACCGGTCCCTGTTCAGCGACATGGACGCGAACCGCCATCTCAATAACGGCACCGTCAGCCGCCTCTTCGAGGAGGGCCGTGCCGATCTCGGTCACCGGGTATTCGCCGCGTCCGGGTCGGCCGCGGCCGCCAACGAGCTGACCTTCCTGCTCGCCACCATCACCATCGAATTCCTTCGTGAAGGGCGGTATCCCGGCTCGGTCGAGGTGGCTACCGCCGTGACGCGCGTCGGCGGCTCGTCCTTCGCGCTGGCCCAGGCGGCCTTCCAGGACGGAGGGTGCGTCGCGCTGGCCGACTGCGTCATGGTGAAAGCCGCAGAAGCTGCCGGCAGCCGGGTTCGGCCGGTCCCGCTTACCGACACCGAACGCGATCGGCTGGCCCGGCTGGCGTTCAGCGCCAGCGATCGGTCCGGATGACCTACCAGAAGGGCACGGGATGATCAGACCTGGCTTGACGCCTTGGCGGGCACCGCTCAGCGCGCATCTCGGCGGTCCGACGTGTTGAGCCCCTCCGGGTCGGGGGTCGTCCCCGCGAACGGGGTGGAGATCGCGTTCGAGACGTCCGGTGACCGCAAGGACCGCCCGCTGCTGATGGTCATGGGCCTCGGCGCGCCGATGCTGGTCTGGCATCCGGACTTGTGCGCGCTGCTGGCCGGACGCGGATTCTTCGTGATCCGCTTCGACAACCGCGACGTCGGGCGTTCCACGCACCTGCGTGACGCGCCCCCGCCGGATCTCAGGGGCGCCGTTACGAGAGGTGACGTCTCGTCCGCCGCGTACACCCTCGACGACATGGCCGAGGACGGGTTCGGCCTGCTCGACGCGCTGGGTCTGGAGTCCGCGCACATCCTGGGCGCATCGTTGGGCGGGATGATCGCCCAGACGATGGCAGCGCGTCATCCCGAGCGGGTACTCAGCCTCACCTCGATCATGTCGACACCGGCGCTGGCGCTCAGCAACTCGAAGCGTGAGGCCGCGGCCACGCTGATTCGGCCGCCGGCAGCCGACCGGGAGGCGGCGATCGCGCAGTCACGCGAGACGGCCCGTATCATCGGCTCGCCGGGCTACCCGCCGGACGACCGATGGCGCGCCGAGCTCGCGGGCCAGATCTGGGATCAGGGTCTGGACCCGGGCGGGGTGATGCGGCAGATGATGGCGATCTACGCCTCGGGTGACCGGACCGAGGCCGTCCGCGGTATCCGGGTACCAACGCTGGTCGTCCACGGCGACAGCGACCCGCTCATCGACGTGGCGGCGGGCCGGCGTACCGCGGAGCTCGTCCCAGACGCCGAGCTGCTCATCATCCCCGGCATGGGACACGATCTGCCGCGGCCGGTGTGGCCCGCGCTGGCGGATGCTCTCTGCGCGCTCGCCGAGCGGGCGGAGCGCCGCTGACCCGACCCGCCCGCTGCCCTTCCGGTCGAGCCGGGCCCGGCATGGCGCCGCCCTGATAGCTGGACCGACGGGGCAGCGGCGGTGTCGCGGCCTTGTCGTGGGACCCTATTACGGTGCTCGACGACGACGCGGTCACCGACGCGGCGCGGCGCCTGCTGGCGGCGGAGCGCGCTCGCGAACCGATCCGTCAGCTGTCCCTCCAGTACCCGGAGATGACGGTCGAGGACGCCTACCGCGTACAGCGCGCGCTGGTCGCGCTCAAGATCGCGGAGGGCCGCACGATCAAGGCCCGTAAGATCGGCCTGACCTCGCGCGCCATGCAGCAGGCAGTATCGATCAGCGAACCGGATTACGGCGTCATCTTCGACGATATGTTCTTCGATGACGGCGGGACCGTACCGGTCGGCAGGTTCATCCGCCCTCGCGTCGAAGTCGAGCTTGCGTTCGTCCTCGACCAGCCGCTGAAGGGACCCGGGGTGACCGCGCTCGACGTCCTGGACGCGACCCGGTGGGTGACACCGGCGCTGGAGATCCTCGACGCACGGGTGCAGATGAGCGATCCGGAGACCGGCCACCTGCGCACCATCGTCGACACGATCTCGGACAACGCCGCTGATGCCGGGATTGTGGTCGGCGGGCGCGCGGTTCGTCCCGACGCCTGCGACCTG
>JASHVM010000174.1:0-9531 GCA_030044595.1 Streptosporangiaceae bacterium | reverse complement strand
CTCGTGGCGAGAGTGATCAGCTGGGCCAGCGCGCGGAACGCGAGATCGGTGCACTTGTGGGTCACCGAGGCGAACTCCCCGGCTCGCCTGCTCTACGAGCGCTGCGGGTTCTGTCTGACCGGCGAGCGCCAGCCCCTGCCGTCCGACCCGGGCATCGGCGAACTCGGCATGGCCCTTTCGCTGTGACGCCCACGCGGGGCCGAAATCTCGGCTTTACGCTTCTCGCTCGCTGACCAGGCAGACCTTGCCGAACTCCGCTCGTACGCCCACCAGGCGTACCGGTCGGCGTCCGGTGAACCGCTGGAGCGCGTCCAGCGCGGCCCGTTCGATCGCCGGCGCGTCCGAGCTGGGGGAGGGGAGCGGCACCCCGTGGGTCTCGGTGATGAAAGGCGCGTAGCGCACCTTCACCACCACGCGTACCGCGGGCCGGGGCTCGCTGGCCAGGTCAGCGGCGAGCAGGCGGGCCAGGCGCGCCACCTCGGCTTGCACCCGCGACCACTCGGCGATGTTCTGCTGGAAGGTCTCCTCCTTCCCGTGTCCCCGGGCCACGTACGGCGTGTCGTCCACGTCGGCGTCGCCGCGGCCGCGGCCGAGCAGCACCAGCCAAGGCCCCGTCATCGGGCCGAACACCGCCGCGAGCGCGTCCGGGTCAGCGGCCGCCAGGTCGCTGACGGTGCGGATGCCGAGATCGGCGAGCTTCTTGGCCGTCTTGGCGCCGATGCCCCACAGCGCGTCGGTGGGTCGGTCGCCGAGGATCTCGAACCAGTTCTGATGCGTCAGCCGGAACACGCCCGCCGGCTTGCCGAACCCGGTAGCCATCTTGGCCTGCAGCTTGTTCTCGCCGATCCCCACCGTGCAGTCGAGCTGGGTGGCCCCCCGAACGCCGGCCGCGAGCGAGCGGGCCAAGGCCTCCGGATCGTCGGTGTCCACGCCGAGGAACGCCTCGTCCCAGCCGAGCACCTCCACCACCGCGCCCGTCGCGCGAAGCACGGCCATGACCGAGTCCGAGGCCTCCTCGTAGGCGGCCCGGTCCACCGGCAGGAAGACGGCGTCGGGCAGCCGACGCGCGGCCGTCCGCAGCGGCAGGCCCGAGTGCACGCCGTGCTCGCGGGCCTCGTACGAGGCCGTGCTGACCACGCCGCGTTTGGTCGGATCGCCGTCCCCGCCCACTACCACCGGCCGCCCGCGCAACTCGGGATGCCGCAAGACCTCGACCGCAGCGATGAACTGGTCGAGGTCCACGTGCAGCACCCAGCGCGTCACGCTCCAGTCTTACCCGGCTGGGCCGTGATGACGAACACCGTGTTCACCAGAACGTGCGCCGCGGCGGCAGTCCCGGCGCCGCAGCGGCGCGGTGCTCCCGAGGCGCCAAGCTGACCGGCCGGGCACGTTTATACCTGCCGTGCGCTTTTTGCCGGGAATGTTCCCTTCTCTGCTTTGCCCGGGATGCTTACTTGCGCGCTGCATTTGCGGCCACCGGCGTGATCACGGAGCTACCGCGTTTCCGCGGAAACGTCTGGGCGGCCCGGCCAGTCCGGTGGCGGGGCCGCCTTAATTATTTACGCGCGGGAAGAAAACAGCCCGGCGGCCTAGCGCGATCGGCCGCTGATCGCGGCGAAGCACGGCGAAGACTCGCCGCGCAAATGTACTTTACGAAGCCGGGCGAGAGGAGGACGATCGGCGGCAAGCAGCACGAGAGTGATTTATCAGAGGGATTGGCAGTGCTGAGTTCAGGGATCATTGACCTAGCCATTGGGCTGACCTTTGTGTTCGGCGTTACTGCCGCGCTTGCCTCCGTGGTCACCGAGATGATCGCACGCTTCATCGGGCTGCGCGGGGCGTACTTGCTTGATGGTCTGCGCGAGCTTGTTGACGGTAACGACGTGACCACGGACCTGAAAGATGCGCAAGCGGAATACGACACGGTAAAGAGCCTGGTGGAGTCCGGCGCCGCCTCCGCTGCCGAGCCGCCTCCCGCCGGGCCAGCACCGGCCGGGCCAGCCACTCCCGATCAAACCCCTCCCCAGCAGGTCCCTCCCGAGCAGCCTTCCGGCGAGCAAACCGCACCGACGACGCCATCGGCGACCGGTGCGCTACTCGGCGGCCCGATCTTGAGTAGCCAGGGCATGGCCGGCCAGATCTTCAGCCGGAAACTCACGCTGGCAGCGAGCGGAACTCCGGGCCGTTTGCCCAAGATGACGCTGGACCAGGAGGCCGGAAACCTGTTGCGGCGGATCAGAAGCCTGTGGAGCCTGCGCAGGAGCCTGCCCTCCTACATTTCCGGGAGTTCGTTCGCCGACGCCGTTATCGACCTGGTGGTGCCCGATCCGGAAGGGCAGACGACGATGACCACCATTGAACAGGGCGTCGCGGCGCTGCCCGATATGGTGCCGTTCAAGCCGTCGCTGCAGGCCTTGATCAAGAACACCGAAGGTGACGTCAACCGGTTCCGGGCTTCGGTTGAGCAATGGTACGACGACCATATGGACCGCGTATCGGGCTGGTATAAGCGGCACGTCGCGGTAATCACCCTCGTGGTCGGGGCCATCCTGGTCGTGCTGCTCAACATCAACGCCCTTACCATCGGGCGCACCCTTTATACCCAAAGCGCCGTCAGCACCGCCGTCAGCAACGTCGCCGTGAAAGACACCAACTGTCCCACCATCACTCCCAGTCCCAGCGCCAGCACAACTTCCGCCAAGAGCCAGGAGCAATGCCTGGAAGAGCTCCAAGGGCAGCTATCGGCTGCGGCCTCGGCCGGCCTGCCGATCGGCTGGGGTACCGTCCGCGACTGCACCGAGCCAGGCGCCCACTGCAACTGGCTGGACCAGCGCGGGATCTTCAGCCGGCACGGCGATTCCTTCTGGCAGCTGGTACTGGTACTGATCGGCTTCGTCATCATGATCATCGCGCTCGTCCCCGGCGCCCAGTTCTGGTTCGGTCTCCTGAGCATGCTCGGCAGTTTGCGCGCGAGCGGCCCGAAACCCAGCGGGACCGAGAACTAACCTGGAGCGGCCGCGCCAGCGCTCGCCCGGTCCGAGCCCGCCGACCCGCGGCTCGGACCGGATGTCACCCTTCCAGCAGCCCAAGTTCCCGGGCCCGAGCGACCGCCTCGCTCCGCGTGGTGGCCCCGAGCTTGCGGTAGACCGACATCGCCTGCGACTTGACCGTGTGCGGGGAGAGAAACAGCTCGGCGCCGATCTGCGGGAACGGCAGGTGCGTGGTAAGCAGCGGCAGCAGCCGGAGTTCGGCGCCGGTCAGCGCCGACGCACCCGGGACGGCGGACCCGCGCTCTTCGGCCAGCCGGGCCTGGAGCGCCCGGGCCTCGCCGACCAGCGTCCCGAGGTCCGGCCGGCGCTTGAGCAGCTCGTCGATCTCCTTCATGAGCATCCTGGCCCCCGCGAGGTCACCCAGGGCGAGGTGGACGCGAGTGAGCTCGATCCGGGCCTGCACGGCCAGGTGCGGGACCGCGTAGGTCAGCACCGGCCGCAGCCGCTGAGCACCGATCAGCTGCTGCCGGGCCGCCGCGGCGTCTCCTCGGTGCCAGCTGGCGCGGGCTTGCGCCGCGCAGACCAGCGGCGTGACGTAGCTGTCCTCGATCCCGGCCCGGCGCAGCACGGCGCGCGCTTGCCCGGCCAGGTCCTCGGCCTGGCTCCAGGCACCGCGCGCCATCGCCAACCAGGATCGTTCGCAGAGCGCGGTCGCGAGAACATCGGGTGCACCGACGTCCCCGCTGCCGATCGCGTCGCAGAAGTACTCGTCGCCGGCCTCCGGGTCCCCGCACAGGACGCGCGCGATCCCTTGGAAAAGCGCGGCGGCCGGCGCCACGATGCCTGCCGCCGCGAGTCCCCGGGCGGCCTCGTCCGCGTCGGAGCGCATCTGCTCGGCTCCGCGGCGGCACAGCACGGCCCGCAGGACAGCGGCCCACGCCTCGGCGGCCGGGTCATCAGGGCGGATCGCATCCCCGTACTGCCAGCGGTCGACCGCGTCCGCCCACCGTTCGGCCTCGACCGGCCGCCCCGTCCGCCCGGCGAGAATAGAGGCCCACACCGCGGCCATCGGCCGTCCTTCGATCCCGCCCCGGTCATCCAGCCACCGCATCCACCGCTGGACGGTGCTCACCCGGCCGCGCCGGTACGCCGGCAGGCACAGTTCTTCCACCAGGCGGGCCGCGGTGCCGACGTCCCCGCCGGCGATCGAGTATTCCAGCGCCTCCTCGGGCAGTCCGTTCCGTAGGTACCAGGCGGCGGCGCGGCGCCGCAAGACCGGGATCAGGTCGGGCTCGGTACGTTCCAGCTCGGCCAGCAGCATGTCCCGGAACAGGCGGTGGTAGCGGTACCAGAGGCCCCGACGGTCCAGCGGCACCAGCAGCAGGTTCGACCGGGCCAGCTCCGCGAGGCCCGTACCGGAGCCAGGGCGCTCCAGCATCGCCTCGCACAGCGGCGCGCACATCCGCTCCAGCACCGCGGTCCGGGTCAGGAACGCCCGCTGTGCTGGGGAGATCCGGGCCAGGAACTCCGACTCTACGTACTCGGTGATGAACCGGTCGTCCCCGCCGAACGAGGCCGCCGCGCTCGGCAGCGAGCCGCCCTCGCGCAGGTACAGCGCGGCCAGGTAGAGCCCGGCCGGCCATCCCTCGGTCCGCTGGTGCAGGTCCGCCACCTGATCCTCGCCGAGCGCCACCTCAGCCCCGCTCAGCAGCGC
The DNA here is from genome assembly GCA_030044595.1 of Streptosporangiaceae bacterium. Taxonomy (GTDB): domain Bacteria; phylum Actinomycetota; class Actinomycetes; order Streptosporangiales; family Streptosporangiaceae; genus Palsa-504. Next base: position 4,827 of record JASHVM010000174.1, on the reverse strand, counting down.
GGATGCTTCGTCAGGGGTGAGCGCCAGGTCGCGAGGCCCGATTTCCAGGATCTTGCCCTCGGCGCGCAGCCGGGCGATCCGCAGCGGCGGCTCGGACCGTCCGGCCAGCACCAGCCTGGAGCGACCCGGCACGTGCTCGGCCAGCACCGAAAGCGCGGCCCGGCATTCGGAGTCATGCAACACGTGCACGTCGTCCAGGACCAGCGCCACCGGCTCGGTCATCAACGAGAAGGCCGAGCCTAGCCGCGGCACCACCGAGCCGGGCACCGAGCTCACCGGCGAGGCCAGCGCGTCGAACACCCGCCCGTCCACCGGCTCGATGGCGTCAAGGGCCTGCGCGACGTAGCTGAGCAGGACCTTCGGGTCGTTGTCCTTCTCGTCGACCGACACCCAGGCGAAAGCCTGGCCGTTACGCTCCGCCCACTGCGACAGCAGCGTCGTCTTCCCGTAGCCCGCGGGCGCGACCACCGACACGATCGGACGGGAGTTCTCCCGGGCCAGGCGTTCGACCAGCGGCGACCGCAGGATGCTGCCCGGCCGCGCCAGCGGCCGCAGCAGCTTCGACGCGACCAGGTCGGACGTGGTCCCGCCCTCGCGGTACACCCGGCCCGGCCGCTCACGCACGTCGCTGTCGTCAATCACCGCAACCGCGCCCCTCCGTACGGCCTGGCGTTCCATGCCCGACGTAGCCTCACAAACGGATCAAGACCGACAATAGACCAGCCGGGTCGATCCATTCCCGGCCCGCCCGCGCGTTCCGTGCCGGATTGGCGCTACCGTCGTGCCTGTGCAGGAAGGTGGTGCCATGGGCGGCGGAACCGGCGAACGTGATGACCCGCGCGCGGCCTTGCTCGCCGACGCCGCCGAACGCGCCGGGCGCTACCTGCGCCAGCTCGCTGATCGCCCGGTCAACGCACCGCCCGAAGCGATACTCGCCCTGGACGAGCTGGACTTCCCGCTACCCGAGGCCGGGCTGGAGCCGTCTCGGGTGCTGGCGTTGCTGGACGAGGTGGGCTCGGCCGCCACGGTCGCGAGCGCGGGCCCGCGCTACTTCGGTTTCGTCATCGGCGGAGCGTGGCCGATTGCGGTCGCCGCGTCGTGGCTGCTCGCCGCGTGGGACCAGAACGCCGCGCTGTCCGTCATGTCCCCGGTGGCGACCCGCCTGGACTCGGTGGCGATCGAATGGGTGTGCCGGCTGCTCGGCCTGCCCGCCGGGACGTCAGGGGGATTCGTCTCCGGAGCGACGATGGCCAACGCAGCCTGCCTGGCGTCGGCTCGCGACGCCGTGCTGGCGAAGGCCGGCTGGGACGCCGCCTCTTTCGGGCTCGTCGGCGCGCCGCCCGTCCAAGTCGTGGTGGGTGCCGAGGTCCACGCCACCGTGCTCAAGGCGCTGGGCCTCATCGGGCTCGGCCGCGGCCGGGCCACCTGGCTGCCCGTCGACGATCAGGGCCGGATCGTCCCGGACGACCTGCCGGACCTGGACCGCCCGGCGATCGTCTGCCTGCAGGCCGGCAACGTCAACAGCGGCGCCAGCGACCCGTTCGTCTCGCTCATCGACTGGGCGCACTCCCAGGGCGCGTGGGTACACGTCGACGGCGCCTTCGGGCTGTGGGCGGCCGCCTGCCCCGAGGTCGCTGGCCAGGTCGCCGGTGTCGCCGCCGCCGACTCCTGGGCCACCGATGCCCATAAATGGCTGAACACGACCTATGACTGCGGCCTTGCCCTGGTGCGCGACGGTGAGGCGCTGCGCGCCGCGATGCAAGCGGAGGCCGCCTACCTGCCCGTCGGCGCGGCCCGCGACCCGATGCTGTTTACGCCCCAGTCGTCCCAGCGCGCGCGGGGCGCCGAGGTGTGGGCCGTGCTGGCCGCCCTCGGCCGCGCCGGGGTTTCTCGCCTGGTCGGCCGGCACGTCGCGCTGGCCAGGCGGTTCGCGTCCGGCCTGTCCGCCGGGGGGCTCGAGATCCTGAACGAGGTACGGCTCAATCAGGTCGTGGCGGCCTGCGCGGACGCCGGTACGACCGGCGAGATGATCGCCGCGGTGCAGCGCGAGGGCACCTGCTGGTGCGGCCCGACCACGTGGCGCGGACGCCGGGCCATGCGGGTCAGCATCAGCAACTGGGCGACAACCGAAGCCGACGTTGACCGCAGCGTGTCGGCGGTCCTGGCCGCGGCCCGGGTCCCCGCCGCAGCGCGGCCGCCCTCCTAGCCGCTGCCCAGGATCCCCGGTCCTTCCTGATCGTGGACTTAAACCCCCGGAAATACCGAGGCAACTGTCCACGATCATCGGCCGGCCCGCCCGGCGGTCCGGTTACGCGGCGGTCGGCTGACGCCATTGCTGGACGAAGCGCCGCAGCTCCTGCCGTCCCTTCAGGCCGCACTTGGCGTAGACGTTGCCGAGGTGGTATTCCACGGCCTTCTGGCTGATGTACAGCTCGGCCGCGATCTCGCGATTGGACAGTCCCTTCCCGACCAGGTGAGCTACTTCCGTCTCCCGGCTGGTCAGCGCCAAGACGGACTGATTCCTCGTCTTGGCCGCCGGGTTACCGGGAAGATGGCACGCCGCCAGTTCTTCCTCGGTCCGGGCGATGAAAGGAGCGGCCCGCAGGCCCAGGAACAACTCACTCGCCCGGCGCAGGCGCTCGACCGCTTCCTTCCTGTTACCTGTGCGTCGTAGCAGCCGGCCGTGGGCCAGCAGCAGCCGGGCGACGTGCACCGGGCTTTGCGTGCCGGCGGCGTCTTCGCCGCGCCGGTAGACCTCCCGGGCTTCGTCGAGGCTGCCTCGCTGCTCGGCCAGCCATCCCTCCAGCCAGGCCAGGGCCGGCTGGATGTAACCGACCTGGCCGCTCTCGGCCCGCATCCGCTCCAAGACCGCAGCCGCCTGCTGCGACTGGCCCGAGCCGACCAGGCCCTCGGCCAGCAGCGGCCGCCACAGTACCGCGTACACCCGGCTCCGGCCGTCCAGGACCTGCTCGTCCTGCCAGTGGCCCAGCGCGTCGGCCATGCCCAGGTAGTCGCCTGACGCCTGGCACACCAGCGCGCGGGCCATCGCCGCGTACAGCCGTTCTTGCCCGTAGTCCAGGCTGGCCGCCGCCTCCTCGGCCAGCCGGGCGTGACGTTCGGCCTCCTCGGTCGCGCCGCGCCCGGCCGGCACACACCCCGCCGCCAGGTGCAGCAGCGGCAGCTCGTAGCGGCGGGAATGGATCCCGGCGGCCGAAAATCCCTGCTCGGAGGTGAGCAGCACCTCGTCCCAGGCCCCGGCCAGGTACTGGGTCAGCGCCAGGTAGAAGTAGGCGCGCAGGCCCAGGGTAAGGGTGGCGCCCTTGCGCGCCAGCGCGAGGCTGGCGGTCATGTCGCTTACCGCTCCGCCCAGGTCGCCGGCCAGCAGCCGGAACACGCCCCGGAACGACAGGCCGTCGACGTCGATAGGACCAACGCGCGCCGGGTCAGGATCGAGGTGCCCCAGCTCGGCCAGGGCCTCGCGCGGGCCTGCCACCTGGGATGCCCCGATGGCGATCAGGGTGCGCGTCTGGCTGGCGGCGGCGGCGTCCAGGCAGCCGGTGTCCAGCGCCCACCGGCCGAACGTCATCACCTTTTCCCCGTCCCCCAGCAGCGTGTAGGTGCCCGACAGCCGGTTGGCGATCTTCGCGGCCAGGGGCTGGCTGTCCGGGTCGTCCCGCGCCTGCGCCAACGCCTCGCTGAACCGCTCCTCTGCCTCGCCGAGCTGGCCCGAGGAAAAGGCCATACCACCCAGCACGCAACTGCGCAGCGGGGAGGGCGCCGCCTCCTCCACCGCCGGGCGCAGGGCCAGGCCGCGGGATTCCTCGGCCAGTAGCAGGTGCAGCGCGGCGGTCAGCAGCCGCCGCTCCCGGTCGGCCCGGACCGGGGAGATGTCCGAGGCCCACTGCAGGTGCGTGGCAGCCAGCGCCAGGCGGCCGCCGGCCAGCTCCCCGCCCGCCAGGCGTTCCAGCTGAGCGGCCAGGCTCTCGTCGGGCCGGTCCAGGGCGGCCACCCGGTGTTCCCAGGACGCCGATTCGCTGACCACGGCGGCGGCGCGAGCGTGCATCGCTTGGCGCTTGCTGGCCGTGATGCCGGCGTAGATGGCGTCGCGCAAAAGCAGGTGGCGGATCTCGACGGGGCAGGTTGGTTCTCCTGGCCACCAGTCCACCAGACCGGAGGCCACCGCCGGCTCGATCGCCTCGCTGGGCGAGTCGATTCCTGCCGCCTGGCCGAGCTGGGCGAGCGGTACCCGCAGGTTCAGGACCGAGAGCATCTCGAGAATCACCCGGCCCTCTGGCGGCAACGCCCTGAGCTGAGCACCGATGACCGCGGCCAGCGACCGGGGCGCCGCCGGCCGTCCCGGAGCCCCGGGATCGGAGTCGAGCCCTTCGCTCAACAGCGTGCGCAGGTACAACGGGTGCCCGTCGGTACGACGGTAGAGCCACTGAACAGCCTCATCGTCCACCGATCCCGCCCTGAGCGCGGCCGCCAGCATCGCAACCTCATCCACGTCCAGCCCGGCTAGCGGCAGATGCAGCCGGTTCTCGACGCTGAGCAGCATCCGCTGGGCCGCCTCGTCCAGGCGGCCGCCGGTCCCGCGATAGGTGACGAAGGCCACCACGTTATCGACCGATAGCCGCCGCAACATGAACGTCAATGCCTCCACCGACTTACGGTCGCCCCACTGCAGATCGTCGACCAAAATGGCCACCGGCCCCTTGGCCTGCTGTTCTCCCACGACCTGCAGCAGCCGCGCGCCCACGGCGAACGACGAAGCAGGCGAGCTGGTCCCGTCCGTCGGCGGGACCGCCGGGGAGGCATCTCCGGCCG
>JASHVM010000173.1:0-6900 GCA_030044595.1 Streptosporangiaceae bacterium | reverse complement strand
TTGGACCGCTGCAGGTCCTCTACGAACAGGATGACGGCTCCCACGTCATTGAAGGCGGCGCCCATCGGCTGGCTCCTCTCCTGCTTATTCCTTGCAGCATGGTAGACCGCACCGTTCCTGGAAACTCATCAGTCCCCGGCCATCCGGGCCCGGACCTGCTGGCTGGACTCGGATGCTGGCGCTAGGCATTAGCCCGGCGGAGGCGTTCGGTTGCTTGTGCGCGGAGCGCATCCCCGGACCACGGGGCGTCTCCGTGCAGTGCTTGCTCCCGGGCGTTGTACGCGGCCGGCCACAAGCTGGCCGCCCACGCGATCTCCTGCTCCACGGCCGTGAACAAGCGCCTCCGGATGCGCTGGTACGCCACCAGGAACGCCGCGGAGCTGTCGATCGGCGCCAGCGTGGGCGGCCCGGCACTGGCGAACATCCCGCTCGCCGCTCCCGCCAGCGCCGCCTCCGGGTGCCAGGCCAGGCTGTCCCAGTCGTGCACCGCCCATACCTGATGGCCGTGCCACCGCAGGTTCTGCGCCTCGAAGTCGGCGTGGCCCAGCACGCAGGGCAGGCCGGCAGCCAGTATCCGCCCCCGGGCCCGCTCTGCGGTGTCAGCGACGTACCCGGGCACGGCGCTCTGGTCGCGGTTATCGAGGCAGCCGATCGCCGGCCACACCCCGGAACCGGTGTGGTCCCAGCGCACCCAGGGCGGGTTCGGCAGCGGCGGCGCGACGGTCACCTCAGCCAGCTCGGCCATCAGCCGGGCGAACACCTCCGCGTAGCGCGCGGCCACCTCCGGCGAATCCCCGTGCAACACCTCGCCGCCGGGCCGGAACTCCTCGGCGTGCACGGCCAGCGAACCGGCACCGACCGCCGGCGTGAGCGGGCGGGCACACGGAAACCCGCGCCCGGCCAGCCGGGCCTGCGCCGCGACACACGACACGGCCCGGCCGTCATCGGCGCGCGCCTTGACGACCACGTCCGTACCCCCGGGCAGCCGGAGGCCGAACACCATTGAGACTTGTTGCAGCTGGAACAGCACGCCGACGGGCTCGCCACCCAGATGATCCAGGCACCAACCCGGCAACCAGTCCGGCAGATCCTCCAAAGGCACAGTCAGGACTGTGCCATAGCCACCGAGCGCACCGGAAGCGAGACGCTTTGGATCCGCTGCGATCCGACGCCGGGTGGGTTCAGCGGCTACCCGTTCGGTGACGTGGCCGTGAGCTGGACCTGGACGACCAGGCCGCCGCCGTCGCGGGCGGCCGCGGCTAGCTGCCCGCCGTGGGTCTGGACGATGGACCGGACGATGGACAGGCCGAGGCCCGCGCCGTGAGGGTGGCCGGCCCGGACGCCGCCGAGCCGCCGGAAGGGCTCGAACAACGTGTCGGCCTGCTCGGGCGGGACGGGCCGTCCGGAGTTGCTCACCTCGAGCTCGACCATGCCGGGCGCGGCAGCCGTCCGGGTGGTCACTGTGACCCAGCCGCCGTGGTGGTTGTGCTGGATGGCGTTGCGGACGAGGTTGAGTGCCAGGCGTTCCAGCAGGATGGGGTCGCCGGTGGTGGGTGCCGGGTCGGGTGCCGCGTCGACGGTGACCCCCGCGGCAGCGGCTTCTGCCGCCGTTTCCTCCACGGCCCCGGCGGCGACATCGGACAGGTCAACAGGCAGCCGGTCGATGGCCTGATTCTCGCAGCGGGCCAGGGTGAGAAGCCCGTCGAGGATCAGCTCGCTGCGGGCGCTGGTCGCGAGCACGGTGTCGATGACCTGGCGGAGTTCCGCGGGAACGCGGTGCTGCGCCACGGCCACCTCCAGCAGGGTCCGGTTGGTGGCCAGCGGCGTGCGCAGCTCATGCGAGGCGTTGGCCGCGAAATGGCGCTGCCCGTCGAACGAGGTGTCTAGCCGCTCCAGCATGGCGTCGAATGTGTCGGCGAGTTCCTTCAGCTCGTCCCGTGGGCCAGCCAGGGCGATACGCTCGTGCAGATTACTCCCGGCCACCCGGCGGGCGGTGTCGGTGATGTGCCGTACCGCGCGGAGCGCCCGGCCGGCCATGAGCCAGCCGAAGCCCACGGCGGCTACCGCTACCACGGCCAGGGCCAGCAGGGATTCCCATAGCAACGAGCTGATGATCTCGCTGCGATGCTGATCCAGCTTCTGGCCGAGATCCTGTATTTCAGCCCGGGTGAGCCGGGGTCCCGATGGCGGGGGGTGCCCCCCGGGCAGCGGGAAGATTCCCGCGGCGAGATGGCCGCCCGGGAAGTTGGTCGTGAAGATGATGTACAAGATGGCGATCAGGATCCCGCCGGCGATCAGGAACAGCCCGCCGTAGAGCAGGGTGAGGCGGTTCCGCATGCTTAGCCGCGGCTCTGGCAGGAAGCTGAGCCGGGACTGTCGCCGAATGCCCGGCCGGTGGGATGCGGTGAGGTGCCTCACGGAATCCGGTACCCCGCTCCTGGGATCGTCTCGATCGGCGAGGGTTCGCCGAGCTTGCGGCGCAGGGTCATGATCGTGACGCGGACGACGTGCGTGAACGGGTCGATATTCTCATCCCACGCCTTCTCCAAGAGCTGCTCGGCCGATACCACGGCGCCTCCGCCGCGCAGCAGTTCCTCCAGGACGAGGAACTCCTTGTGCCGCAGCGGTAGCGGACGCCCGTGGCGTGATGCCTTATGGCGGACCGGGTCGAGGCGGATCCCCGCGCGTTCGAGGACCGGCGGATCGGCCGGCCGCGCCCGCCGTCCCAGGGCCCGGACCCGCGCGACTAGCTCGGTGAATGCGAACGGCTTGATCAGGTAGTCATCGGCGCCCAGATTCAGACCCGTCACCCGTTCGGACAGGTCCCCGGCGGCCGTCAGCATGAGAATCCGGACCGTGGCACCGCCAGCGGCCAATGACCGGCACACCTCGTCCCCGTGGACGAGCGGCAGGTCCCGATCCAGGATGACCACGTCGTAGTCGTTGACCGCCAGGCTCTCCTGCGCAGCCTGGCCGTCGAAGACCACATCCACGGCCATGGCCTGACCGCGTAGCCCGTCCGCGACAGCTTCGGCCAATTGCCGCGTGTCCTCTGCTACCAGAACTCGCACCGGCACCTCCCGCCCGTGCACGTGACTCGCCGTCGCCAGCCTGCCCGGAGAGGCTTAGATCCACGTCAGGCGTTGCTCTGGGTTTGCTGTCTGTGCCCGCCCGCGCACGCGGGGCTTTGACGCTGGTTTTACGGGCCGTCTGATGGACTGTCATGCCGTGCGAGCCGCGGCACGCGGCCCTGACGGCCAGCACGGGCCGACCGATACGGGAGGAACTTTCATGCGCAGGCCTCAGGCCAGTGGGCGCGGTGAGCGTGGCGTCTGATTCCTTGCTCCAGGCCGACGGAAAGGCCGGGGACTGCCAGTCCCAGCCGACGCGCGGCGCCGCGGTGGAGATCGTGATCCCGGTCCGCAATGAGGAGCGTGACCTCGGCCCGAGCGTGCGGCGCGTGCGCGCCCACCTGCGGGATCGGTTTCCGTTCGCAGCGCGGATCACGATAGCCGACAACGGCAGTGATGACGGCACCTGGGCTGTGGCCAGCGCGCTAGCGGCCGAGTTCGGTTCGGTGCGCGCGGTGCGGATCGAGCGGCCCGGGCGGGGCGGGGCACTGCGCTCGGCCTGGCTGGCCAGCGACGCCGACGTCTACGCCTACATGGATGTTGACCTTTCGACGGACCTGAACGCCTTGCTGCCGCTGGTCGCGCCGCTGGTGTCGGGGCACAGCGACGTGGCGATCGGCACCCGGCTGGCCCGCGGCGCCCGGGTAGTCCGCCGGCCTAGCCGGGAGGTCATCTCGCGCTGCTACAACCTGCTGCTGCACGCGACGCTGGGCACCCGGTTCTCGGATGCTCAGTGCGGCTTCAAGGCGATCCGGGCGGACCAGGCGCGGATTCTGCTCCCGCTGACCTCCGACATCGGGTGGTTCTTCGATACCGAGCTGCTCGTGCTGGCCGAGCGGGCCGGGCTGCGGATCCACGAGGTCCCGGTGGACTGGATCGACGACCCAGACTCCCGGGTGGATGTGCTGCACACCGCGATGGCCGACCTACGCGGCATCGTCCGGCTGGGCACCGCGCTGGCCCGGGGCAGGCTCGCCGTTCCGGTGCTGCGCGGTTCCTCGCCGCCGGGCACCACGTCGGCCGGCCCGGCCGGCCGTGCGCTGCTGCTCAGCCAGCTGGCGCGGTTCGTGGTGATCGGCGTGGCCAGCACCGCCGCCTACGTCCTGCTGTACCTCCTGCTGCGCGGCGCGATGGCAGCGCAGCTCGCGAACGCCATCAGCCTGCTGATCACCGCCGTGGCCAACATCGCGGCCAACCGGCGGTTCACGTTCGGCATCCGCGGCCGCACGCGCGCGGCCCGCCACCAGGCGCTCGGCCTCGTGGCGTTCGGCATCAGCCTGGCGCTGACCTCCGGTGCACTCGGCGTCCTGCATGCCGTTTCCCCGCACGCCAGCCGGACAGCCGAAGTCACGGTGCTCGTGCTCGCCAACCTGATCGCCACCGTCGTCCGGTTCGGGCTGTACCGCGGGTGGGTATTCCGCGGCCAACTGCGCGACCCGGAAAGGAGCTCACGATGACCGCCACGTCCGCGCAGCCCGGCGCGGCCCAGCCCGCCGGACACTCCCGGTCCGGCCGCAGGCAGCGGCTGCTTCGGGCCCGGCCAGGCGACCCAGCGTGGGCCCGCCCGGCGCTGCTCGGACTGCTCGTCGGCACCGGCCTGCTCTACCTGGTCGGCCTGAGCCGCAACGGCTGGGCCAACGAGTTCTACGCCGCCGCCGTCCAGGCCGGTACCAAGAGCTGGAAGGCGTTCCTGTTCGGCTCGCTGGACTCCTCGAACTTCATCACCGTGGACAAGCCCGCCGGGTTCCTGTGGCCCATGGACCTGTCCGCGCGCATCTTCGGGCTGAACTCCTGGAGCCTGCTGGTACCGCAGGCCCTGGAGGGCGTGGCCACCGTCGGCGTGCTGTACGCCACGGTACGCCGCTGGTTCGGGGCGCCGGCCGGGCTCATCGCCGGGGCGGTCCTGGCCCTCACCCCGGTGGCCACGCTCATGTTCCGCTTCGACAACCCCGACGCGCTGCTGGTGCTGCTCCTCACGCTGTCCGCCTACGCGACCACCCGGGCCATCGAGTCGGGCCGGACCCGATGGCTCGCGCTGGCCGGAACGTTCCTCGGGCTGGGCTTCCTAGCCAAGATGCTGGCCGCGTTCACGGTCCTGCCGGGTTTGGCGCTCGCCTATCTGTGGGCGGGTCCGCCGAAGATCGGCAAGCGGGTGTGGCAGTTGCTGGTCGGCGGGGCCGCGGTGGTGGCCGCCGCGGGCTGGTGGGTGGCGATCGTCTTGCTCACGCCGGCTGGGGACCGCCCATACGTCAGCGGTTCCACCGACAACAACATCCTGAACCTCACCTTCAGCTACAACGGCTTGGGCAGACTCACCGGAAACGAGGGGGGAGTATTCGGGGGGGCGGTCCCGCGCGAGTTCGAGCGTGAGCTCGGGCAGAGACTGCCCGATGCCGCCGGGCCGGTCCGCGGATTTGCCGGCGGCGCGTTCGGCGGCGCTACCGGCATCACCCGGCTGTTCCAGGCCGATATGGGCGGGCAGATCACCTGGCTGCTTCCGGCCGCCCTGATCGCCCTGGCGGCCATGCTCTGGGTGTCACGGCGGGCACCGCGGACCGACCGGACCCGCGCCGCCGCCCTGGCCTGGGGTGGCTGGCTGCTGGTAACCGGCCTGATCTTCAGCTATATGTCCGGAATCATCCATCCCTACTACACCATCGCGCTGGCCCCCGCGATCGGCGCACTCGTCGGTATCGGGTCCGTCGAACTGTGGCGGGCCCGGCACACCTGGTTCGCCCGCGCCGCCCTGGCCGCCGCGCTCCTCGTCACCGCGATCTGGGCGTGGTTCCTGCTCGACCGCAGTCCGGGCTGGTTCCCGTGGCTGCGCGTGGTCATCGTCGTCGCGGGCGCCGTCGCCGCCGGAATGATCCTGGCCGGGCCTGCCCTCGGCCGGGTCGCCAACGGGAGCAGGACGGCCCTGGCGGCAGCCCCAGTATCGCTCGCCCTGATCGCCGGGCTGGGCGGCCCGCTGGCCTACAGCATCGACACGACCGCCACGACCCAGACCGGGGCGATCCCGTCCGCCGGGCCTGCGGTGGCGGGGTCCTTCGGGCCCGGCGGCGGTGCGGCGTTCGGCCGTGAGTTCCCCGGCGGCGCGGACGGATTCCCGGGTCGCGCGGACGGATTCCCGGGCGCAACGGCAGGACGCGTGCCCGCCGGGGGAGGCGGCGGATTCGGCGGGCAGGCCACCATCAGCACCGCGCTGGCCAGGTTGCTGGAGACCGGGGCAGCCGGCTACCGGTGGGCTGCGGCCACGGTCGGCTCCACCAGCGCGGCCTCGATGGAGCTGGGCAGCAACGGCGTCCCGGTCATGGCGATCGGCGGCTTCACCGGGAGCGACCCCGCGCCGAGCCTGGCCGAGTTCGAGAAGCTCGTCTCCAGGCACGAGATCCACTACTTCGTGAGCGGCGGCGGCCCCGGCGGATTCGGGGGGCTCGCCGACGCGCCCGGCCGATCCGGCGCGTCCGGGAGGTCCGGCGCTGACGCGTACGGCAGCATACCCAGTGGGTTCGCCGCAGCAGCTCCGGGTGGCGGCTCCAGCGACGGCTCCCAGATCACCGCCTGGGTGGAAGCGCACTTCAAGAGCGAGACCGTCGGCGGCACCACCGTTTACGACCTCAGCGTGACCAAAGCCAGCGCTGGATCCAGCGCGCCGGGGACCGCCTCGCCGGGAACCTCCGCCCGGCCATCCAGCCCGGGGACCGGGGTACCGCGCCCCAACGGGTCTGCTCCCGGCGTCCCGCCTACTCTGAGGCCCCCAGCATGAACG
>JASHVM010000172.1:0-4560 GCA_030044595.1 Streptosporangiaceae bacterium | reverse complement strand
GCTGGTGGCCGGGGCCAGTGCGTCCGCCGCGGCGCCGGGCACGCACGCCGCGGCCGCCGGCCCCGTCTACAGCTTCCGCACCGTTGACAACAGCGCCGACCTAACGTTCAACCAGCTGCTGGGCATCAATGACAACGGCGTGATCGCGGGCTACTTCGGCTCCGGCGCCCAGGGGCACCCGAACATGGGGTACGTGCTGGGCGGCAGCGGTTACCGCAGCGAGAACTTCCCCGGCTCGGTGCAGACCCAGGTCACGGGGCTCAACGACACCGGCGTGACCGTCGGGTTCTGGTCCGGCATGAACACCAAGTCCATGACGAACGACAACTTCGGGTTCTACGCCACCGATGGCGGGGGCTTCCACAGCGTCAGCTTCCCGACCAAGTACGACGCCTCCCCGCCGGTCAACCAGCTGCTCGGCGTCAACGACAGGGACGTCGCGGTCGGCTTCTACGTCGATACCCGGGGGAACAGCCACGGCTACGAGTACAGCATCAACGGCAAGACCTTCACGCGAGTGCTCGACCCGGCCGATCCCGGCACGAGCCTGACCGCCGCCGCCATCAACGACCGCGGCGACGTGGCCGGCTTCTTCGTTACCGGGGGCGGGAAGACCGACGCGTTCCTGAAGACAGCCGGCGGGCGGTTCACCAGCCTGGCCTACCCGGGGGCGTCGGCGACCGACGCCTTCGGCGTGAACGACAGCGACGAGGTGGTGGGGTCTTACACCGACGGCACGGGCAACTCGGCCACCACGCACGGCTTCACCTGGACCCCGCAGCGCGGGTTCGCCGTCGTCGACGACCCGAACGGCCGGGGTACCACGACCATCAACGGCGTCAACGACCACGGCGACCTCGTCGGCTTCTACACCGATGCCCACGGCAACACCGACGGGTTCATGGCGACCCCGGTCACGCCGTCGGTCGAGCACCTGCGCCTGCAGGCGATGCCGCAGGGCACGGCGACCTTCGGCTGGAACGCCGAGGGCCAGCTCACCGTCCAGGCGGACGCCTTCGGGCTCACGCCGGGCTCCTCGCACGCCGTGCAGCTGCAGGGGCCGAACGACGTCACGATCACCCAGTTCAGCCCCTTGACCGCGAACAGCGCGGGCCAGGCGCAGGGCACCCTGTACAGCACGGACACGACGCAGGTGCCCGACGGCAGCCACCTGGTGATCCTGCTCGACGACTCCACCGGCGCGATAGCCAGCGAGCCCATCGCGCAGACCCCGGCGATAGCCGCCGGCCAGATGGCCTACCGGCTCCAGTCGGTCGAGGTCGGACCCACCGGCGTCGGCTACGGCACGCCTGCGGGCTGGGCCACCGTGGCGTATGACCCGCAGGCCCGGACCATCACGGTCACGCTGACCGCCAGCGGCCTGACGCCCGGCCCGCACGCCGCCCACATCCACGTCGGCAGCTGCATGAGCCAGGGACCGGTCCAGTACATGCTGATGGACTTCATGGCCAACAGCAAGGGCCAGATCGTGAACCAGGTCCGGACGGTCGCCAACGTGACCATGCCGGTGCCGGCCACGGGCTGGTACCTCAACCTGCACCAGGGCGACAGCCAGAACATCCTGGCGAACGGGCAGCCGACGGTCGACTTCCGGCCGCTGCTCTGCTCCGACATCTGACGCGAGGCCACGGGCCGCCAGCAGCAAGACGCCCCGTCCGGACAGCCGGACGGGGCGTCTTGCGCGCGTCCGGGACCAGGGGGGTGCGGCGTTTCCCCCTGACCCCCCAGAGAATCGCCCAGTGCCGCCGCGTTTGCTGATGAGCGACCGGACAAGCCAATTTGGCTGACTTACTAAGGAAGGATTGACATGAGGTCCATCAAGAAGAACGCCCGGAGGATCGCCGCGGTCGCTGTTGCGTCCGGGCTGCTCACCGCCGGGGCCGCCACCCTGGCCGGGACGGCGAGCGCAGCCACGACCGGCGCGCAGACCAGCGCCGGCTACAGCTTCAAGACCCTGGACAACGACCGCGACCTGGCCTTCAACCAGCTGCTCGGCATCAACAACGAGGGCGTGATCGCGGGTTACTTCGGTTCCGGCGCGCAGGGCCAGCCGAACAAGGGCTACGTGCTGCTGCCGCCCTACGGGCAGGGTGACTACATCAACGAGAACTTCCCCGGCTCGGTGCAGACCCAGGTGACCGGCCTGAACAACCGCGGCGTCACGGTGGGCTTCTGGTCCAGCATGAACACCGCCAGCATGAACAACAACAACTTCGGCTGGGTCAACGTCGACGGCCGGTTCCGCACCGCCGACTTCCCGACCAACGACCCGGCCGACCCGCCGATGGACCAGCTGCTCGGCGTCAACGACTCCAACCTCGCGGTCGGCTTCTGGGTCGACGGCAGCGGCAACAACCACGGCTACGAGTACAACATCAACACCAACACCTACCGCTCCGTGGTCGACCCGCAGGACACCAGCGCCAGCCTTCAGGCCACCGCCATCAACGACCGCGACGACATCGCCGGCAACATCGGCAGCGACGGGTTCCTGCTGACCCATGGCGGCGAGTTCATCACCCTGTCCGCCCCCGACGCCTCCTCCACGATGGCGCTGGGCGTCAACGACTACGACGAGGTCGTGGGCACCTACACGGTCGGCTCGGGCAGCTCGGCGGTCATGCACGGCTTCACCTGGACCCCGCAGCACGGCTTCACCACCGTGGATGACCCGCAGGGCATCGGCACCACCACCATCAACGGCGTGAACGACCGCGGCCAGCTGGTCGGCTTCTACACCACCGACAACGGCAACATCACCGACGGGTTCCTCGCCACCCCGTAACGGCCTGCCGCACCCAACAACTGGCCACCTCCGCCTGGGCCGATCCCGGGCGGAGGTGGCCAGAGCCATTTCAGGACTCAGGCGCGGCGCGGCGGCGGGGTTTCGGCCGGGCGGTTCACCGGGACGCAGTCCAGCTGGAGGGCAGCGGCCCGCCGAACCAGGCCTCGATGATGCGGCGGGCGATCGACACCGGCGGCGGCAGCGCGAGCTCGCCCGTCTCGATGGCGGCGAGCAGGTCCTCGCGGCTGAACCAGTGCGCTTCGGCCAGTTCCTCATGGTCGACCTTGATCATCTGCCGGGCGGGGGCGTCGGCCCGGAAGCCGAGCATCAGGCTGCGCGGCATCGGCCACGGCTGGCTGCCGAGGTACCTGATGTTCGTGACCGTGATCCCGGTCTCCTCGGCGACCTCGCGGATCACGGCCTGCTCGGCGGACTCGCCGGGTTCCACGAACCCGGCCAGGATCGAGACCCGGCGCCCGGGCCAGGCGGCGTTCCTGGCCAGCAGGCACCGGTCCCCGGGGTCGGTGACCAGCATGATCACCGCGGGGTCCGTGCGCGGGAAGTGCTCGGTGCCGTCCCTGGGACACCTGGTCAAGTGCCCGCTCGGATCGGGCACCGTCGGGGTGCCGTCCAGCGGGCAGTGGGTGTGCGTGTCATGCCAGTTGGCCAGCGCCACGGCCTGCGTGAACAGCCCGGCGTCGCGGTCGCCGAGCAGCGCCCCCACCTCGCGCAGCGAGGCCGGGCGCAGTCCGGCGCCGACGCCGGCCGGCAGCTCGCCGCTGACGCCGAAGTACACCACGCCGTCCGCATCCTGCCCGAGCAGGAACCGCGTTCCCGGCGGCGCCTGCTCCGCGGACACGAACAAGAGCTCCACGCGCGCGTCATCCTCCCGCACGACCGCCCGGCCGTCCGAGACCACCAGCACGCGGGTGCTCGGGTCCTTCCAGGCCGCGTCGATCCACTCTTTGTCGGCGCGTTTCTCGGTCAGCCGGTCCACGGTCCCCCGGGCCAGCGCGAGCTCCCCCAGCGGGGAGGTCACCTGAGGCCCGGTGCGACGGCGGCCAGTTCGTCCCAGAGGTACGCCGAGGCCTCGGCGCCCCGCAGCAGCAGGGACACGTCCACCTTCTCGTTCGGGGCGTGGATCCGGTCCGAATCCAGGCCGACGGCCACGAACACCAGGGGGGCCTGCAGGATATCGGCCAGGTCCGCTTCGGGGCCGCTGCCGCCCTCCTTGGTGAACAGCACCTCGCGCCCGAACGCGCGCTGCAGCGCGCGGCGCCCGGCCTGCACCGCCGGGGAGGTGATCGGCGAGTGGCTCGGGCGGACGGCGGGCTGGACGGTCACCGTGGCCTGGAGGCCGTCGGGCGTGCGGGCCGCCACGTACTCGCGGAACGCGGCGCCCACGTCCGCCGGGTCCTGGTCGGCAACCAGCCGGAACGAGACCTTGGCGTGCGCGGCCTGCGGGATGATGGTCTTGCCGCCCGGGCCGGTATGGCCGCCCCACATCCCGTTGATCTCCGCGGTCGGCCGGGCCCAGATCCGTTCCAGCGTGGTGAAGCCCCGCTCGCCGTCGGCGGCGCGGCTGCCGCCGGCCTCGGCGAGCCACTGCTTCTCGTCGAACGGCAGCCGGGCGAACAGTTCCCTTTCCTCGTCGGACAGCGGCAGCACCCGGTCGTAGAAACGGGGCAGCGTGACGCGGCCCGCCTCGTCGTGCAGGCCGGCCAGCAGGATCGCCATCGCGTGCAGGGGGTTCG
>JASHVM010000171.1:0-8031 GCA_030044595.1 Streptosporangiaceae bacterium | reverse complement strand
CGAACCCTTCCGGTGGCGGCGGTACGACATACCCCAACACCTCGCACCAAAAACGAGCGACGCGCTCGGGTTCTGCGCAGTCGAAGGTGACTTGGAACTGTTTGACCGACGCCATCGGTCCACAATAGAGGCGCATGTTGTCGGGAGCCACGGTGGGAGCGTGGCAGCCCATAACGGCGCATGCCACCATGGGCGGTCCGCTACGCCTGGAAACGGACGGCCGAGGGATCAGTGCCGTGCAGACGTGACTGCTGGCAAGTCGTCGGCCGGTAAGATTCCGGACAACATCCCTGTCAATGCCTTCGGAGGCAGGCATGACCGGCAATCCTTCCGATTGGCGCGAGTCCGGCGTACGAATAGTGCGTCACGGCGAACTCGACCCCAACACGCCGCAGACACCCGGCATGCACCGCGAAGCCGCGATCAGCCGCGCTTCAGCCGGGTCCGAGAAGATCTGGGCCGGTACCGTGATGATCCAACCCGGTGCCCAGACCGGCCCGCATCACCACGGTGCCCTGGAGAGCGTGATCTACGTCGTCGCCGGCCGCGCGCGCATGCGGTGGGGCGACAGGCTGGAGTTCGTCTCCGAGGCGGGTCCCGGCGATTTCATCTACGTCCCGCCCTACGTGCCGCACCAGGAGATCAATGCCAATGCCGACGAGCAGCTGAGCTGCATCGTGATCCGCAGCGACCAAGAGCCCGTGGTGGTGAACTTGGATCTGCCGCAGGTCGAGGAGCTCGCGCGGGCGCAGTGGGTGGACCGGCACCATCCGGCCCAGTGACGACGCGAGACGCCAGGTCACCGGCATCCAGCGCTGCGGCACCTTGCCAGTTGCCGGCCCGCAATGCCCCGAGGGCGGGCCGCTCCAGGAGTCCGTTAAATGCCCCTTCGCCGGCGGTCGATGACCGGACTGCAGCCAGCCGGTCGTACGCCTTACGGGTTCGCCGCGTGTGCTCGGCCTGGCTATTACCAGAGATGGGCCAGTGGCCCGCCTGATCGGCTCGCCTGATTCATCAAGCACGCTGGCGCCTGCCGCCCTAGCGATCTGGGACGGACTGCGACCAGGCTCGGTAACCTGAAGATCATGCCACGTGACGAGCGCAGCGTTACCCCGCAGAGCGAGGACTTCTCGGCCTGGTACAACGACGTGGTCTTCCGCGCCGAATTGGTAGACCGGGGACCGGTCCGCGGCAGCATGGTGATCAGGCCGTACGGGTACCGGATCTGGGAGTTGCTGCAGGCGGACCTGGACGAGCGGATCAAGGCCACCGGGCACCAGAACGCATACTTCCCGCTATTGATCCCGCAAAGCTATATGCAGCGCGAAGCCGAGCACATCGAGGGGTTCGCTCCCGAGCTGTTCACCGTCACCCACGCGGGCGGCAAGGAACTGGAGGAGCCACTGGTCATCCGGCCGACCTCGGAAACGGTCATCGGGGAGATGATGGCCAAGTGGATCAGCTCGCACCGGGACCTGCCGCTGTTGCTGAACCAGTGGGCGAACGTGGTCCGGTGGGAGATGCGGCCCCGGATGTTTCTGCGTACCAGCGAGTTCCTCTGGCAGGAAGGCCACACCGCGCACGCCAGCGCGGCTGACGCCACCGCCGAGACCATGCTGGCACTGGGCTTTTACCAGGACGTGGCCGTGGAGACCGCGGCCCTGGCCACCGTGCCAGGCGAGAAGACGCCAAGAGAAAGATTCGCCGGCGCCGAGCGCACGTTCTCTATCGAGGGCATGATGCGGGACGGACGCGCGCTGCAGGCGGGCACCTCCCACTTCATGGGGACGAACTTCGCGGCGGCGTTCGGGATCACCTATACCGGCGAGAGCGGCACGGCCGAGCTGTGTCACACCACTTCCTGGGGCATGAGCACCAGGATGATCGGCGGCCTGATCATGACCCACGGCGACGACAAGGGCCTCGTGCTGCCGCCGCCAGTGGCTCCCTACCAGGTCGTAATCGTCCCGATCGGGCGCGGGGACCAGGCCCAGACCACGTTGTCCGCAGCTGCCGAACTGGGCACTAAGCTGCGGCGCGCGGGTATCCGGACGCACGTGGACGACCGGCCGCAGTTGTCGCCCGGCTTCAAGTTCAACGACTGGGAGATGCGCGGCGTGCCGATCCGGCTCGAGCTTGGCCCGCGGGACCTGGCTGCCGGTACCGCGTTGATGTCCCGCCGCCTGAGTTACCGGCAACCGGACGCCGCCAAGCAGGCCATCCCGCTCGAGTCGGCACCAGACCTGTTGGCCGTCGAGCTCGCGGCGTTCCACGAGATGCTGGCGCGACGAGCCGCGGACTTCCGCGACGAGCACACGGCCCCGGTCAATTCCTGGCCTGAGTTCGCCGCCGCCATCGCAGTCGGCTGGGCTCTGGCGCTGCACTGCGGCGAGCAGGCTTGTGAAGACGAGATCAAGACGGAAACCACGGCCACACCCCGCTGCATCCCACTGGCGGGCGAACCCGATCAGGGCACGTGTGTCCGCTGCGGCAGGGCGTCCGCCTACGGCAAGCGGGTGATCTTCGCCCGCGCCTATTGAGCCTGGCCCACCCCCCAGTCGCCGACACGCCGCAAATGGGGCAGGGCTGTCTTCGTCGGCTTTGATTGTCCAGCCCGCGGCGGCTGCGATCGCGCGCGATCGGCCTTGCCAGCCCTCGACCCTGCGCCGAGCAGCGGACCCGGGTGCCTGCGGGAAGGACGCGCAGAGCGGTTACTATCGTCCTGAGCAGGAAGGAGATAGGCCCGTCATGGCTCACTGCCGTCACTGTTACGGCAACTGTGACGGAGGCTGCTTGCTACCGGGCGGTGGGGACCTGTGCATTCACAATCCGGTTCCCAAGCGGACAGCCGGCGAGTGGCTGACGCTGTTGCGGACACGGCAGTTCTGGCGCCGGGCCTTCTGGGGCAGCCGGGCTGGAGAGCGGGCCTGACAGTCCTTAGTCGAGATCTCTCGCAGCGTCCTCACGGACTGCCGGTCGACTCGCCAGCCCACGTCGAGCGCACGAAACGGCAAATCGTGCGGAGCGAGACCGAGACACTAGCATCACACGGTGAGCACTTCACCCTTTCCGGCGCAGGAGATCAAGAGTCCGGCATGGGCTCGCTACTACGCCAGGCACAGTACGTTCGCGCGAACGGTCGCTCCCCGCATCCGTGCCCTTTACGAGACCACCTACGGTGAGGACGCCGAGCGCACGGTACTGGACGTATGCTGCGGCGTCGGGACCCTGGCCGAGCACTTCCTCGAGCACCGTTATACCGTCACCGGCATTGACTTGTCCGAGCCGATGCTCGCCATCGCTCGGCAGAAACTGCGCGGCTACCTGCAAGACGGGCGGACCCGGCTGATCCTCGCCGACGCCACGAGCTTCTCGGTAGATGGTCAGTTCGCTCTCGCCACTTCGACGTTCGACGCCCTCAACATGCTCCAGAGCACCGAGGCGCTGTCGAGTTGCTTCGCCTGCGTGCGCCGCGCGGTGGTCGCCAACGGGATGTTCGCCTTCGACCTGATGACTCGCAACGGCTTCTGGCTGGACTACAACTATCTCGGGGTCCGAGACACCGAGGATGAGCTCTATGTCTACAAGAGCGTGTACGACGGCGCGGAGAAGGCGACGGTGCGGCTGACGGGATTCATCCGGGACGGCGATCACTGGGACAGGTTCGACGAGTTCCGCACGCCGACCCTGTTCCCCGTGCCCGTCGTGGTGGCCGCACTGCACGAAGCGGGATGGAGCCAGGTGCAGATGACAAGCACCGACGACCTGCACACTCCGATTACGGACCCCGAGCAGTTCGACAGGGTCATCTTCGTGGCCAGCAGTAAATGATCTCCAAGACGCGGGCCACGGAGGCTGAGAGGATAACTCTTCGTATCTTGGACGCTACCCTCCGGTGATCGCCTTGCGGCTGGCGCCAGCGCCAATCAGGCCGGTACGCAGGATCGGTGCTGGAATGGCCACGGGAGCCGTGGGGGTGGCGACCGGCGCGGGCTTGCTGAGGCGCAGGGCCAACGTAGGGCACATGTGCACTGCCTGCTGAGCATCCTTCTCCAGCCAGGCCGGCACCGGGATGTTGAGGATGACCGGGTAGCCGTTGGCGTCCAGGTGGATCATCTCGGGCAGCAGGTGAGCGCAGAGCCCGTGCCCGTGGCAGCGCGTCCAGTCCACCGCGAGCCGTTGGCGTTCGTCCTGCTCAAGGCCGGTAGGCAGCGGCAGCATACCTCGGACGGGCCGACCGCAGGAAGAGTGGAACACGTGCGCGGCGAGGTCTTCCGTGAACACGTCAAGCGCCGAGAGCACGAACCTGGTCACCCCGTCCGGATGGGAACACGCGCCTCGTCCGGCCACGCCGGCCGCGGACCGCCTGGCCACGTCGAGCGCTTCGATTCCGCCGGATCCGTCGACAAGCGCGGCCAGGGCTCGCGCGATGGCTGGCAGGCCGAGTTTGCAAGGACCGCACTGGCCCGCCGATTCGCCGGCCAGGTAGCTTGCTATCCGCGATACCTCACCCAGCGGGCACGTGCCGTCACCTAGGGGCAGCACGATGCCGGAGCCAAGGGTGCCGCCGACCGCGGCGAGCCCCTCACGGGAGACCGGCGTCATGTACGCCGTCTCAGCGGGGAGCCACATGCCGTGATAGCCGCCGACCAGGACGCCGTCACCGGCCGGTGCCTGGCAGATATCAAGGACCGCTGCCAGCGGAATGCCGATCGGCACCTCGACGACGGCAGGATGGGCGGCGGAGCCAGCCACGCTGAGCAGGACGGTGCCAGGCTCTTCCGGCGTCCCCACGGCCGCAAAACGCTCCGGCCCGAGCAGCGCCAGCACCGCGAGCTGGGCGAACGTTGAAGCGTTCGACAACAGGGTCGGAAGATCGTCGACGCCGAAGTCGCTGGCCAGGATCTTCGTGCCAGGGGGAACGGGCCGTTTCCCGTTGATGCCCCGGACGAGAGCGCCCGACTCGCCCGAGATGAACCGGTCCGGCAGCTTGACCACCCTGACCATCTTGCGCAGTCCCGCCTCGGCCGCGATCGCTGCCTCGATTGACCTGTTCGCGAGCTCGTTGCCCGCTACTCCGACGACGATCTCCTCCGCCTTGAGGGCCTCGGCCACCAGAGCCGCACCGCTGAGGATGAGGTACGGCGAGCGGATCATTAGCATCTTGTCTTTGACGCTGCCCGGCTCGCCTTCGGTGGCGTTAACCACCACGACGGTCGAACAGTTATTCGCCTCGGCTGCCTCAACCACCGCCCGCAGTTTGCGCGCGAAAGGGAACGCCGCGCCACCTTGGCCGCGCAGGTCGACCTGCTCGGTCACTGAGATCAGTTCCTCAACGGAAAGCCTCGGCAGGGGACCGAAGACCTCGCGGTGAGTTTCCAGGTCAAGCCTTGGCAACCGGTCCAGGCCAGCTGTCAGCCTGGCTGCCCCGATCCTCATGATCGCTGGCGCGTCGGCGGCTCCGGTCTGGCTCATCCCCTGTCCGCACCCCTAGAACGCCCAGGGATAGCGCGGTGCCCCGAGCCAGCGGAATCCGCTGTGGGTGACGGACGGGTGCCTGCCCTGAGCTTGCGGCCGGTACGCGGACCAGAGGGTGAACCATGGCGCGGCCACGAGTCAGTACGAGGCAGCGATCCATCCTCGGCGCGCGATCCCGGCCCAGTGGAGGCACGTGGATTCGGCTCCGTACCGGCCCATGTCATCGGGTCCGAGCCGGCCGGCGGCATCGGGTCAGTACCGGCACGCGGCATCGGGCCGGAGTCCGCCCGCGGCATCGGGCCAGTCCCTGCCCGCGGCATCGGGCCGGAGCCCGCCCCGGGTATCGGGCCAGTACCGGCACGCGGCATCGGGCCGCTGTCGGCTCGCGGCATCGGGCCGGTGCCGGCCCGCGGCATCGGACCGGTACCAGCCCGCGGCATCGGGCCGGTGCCAGCCCGCGGCATCGGACCGGTACCAGCCCGCGGCATCGGACCGGTACCAGCCCGCGGCATCGGACCGGAGCCGGCACGCGGAATGGGCCCTGTACTCCGGTCCGGCTGTGCGGGGGACGGGCGGGGACTCAAAGACCCTGCCTCGATCCGGCCTGCCCGCGGCCGGCTCGCCGCCTCACGGTCAGCCTGTCCGGTGCCTGGCTGCGGCCGGTAGCTCTGAGGACTGTACGGATACGACGACACCTCGTCCTGGGGGACGTGTTTCCTCGGCGCTCCCTCGAAGCGAGGCGGGCCATCGTACCCGGGCTCGTACCGCGGCTGCCTGATCGCGCGGGCCGCCGATCCCGGGCGGGTAAGGGCCGGCCGCTGCGGATCCGCGGGCGCGTACGGGGAGCCCCTCGTGCCGACCGCCATGCCGTCCCCGTATACGGGGGTGCCCAACGGCATGAGCGCGGAGTCTTGGTAGGCGCCGTAGCCAGGTGAGGCGCTGATCGCCGGGAACGGGCCAGACGACGGCGACCAGCCGGGCGGCGGCGGGAGTGCAGCCCAGTCCTGGCTGTTCGGCAGGCCGACGGCGGTTCCCGGCAGGCCGATGGCGGTCCCCGGCAGGTCTGCGCCGGCCCTCTGCAGGCCCGCGGCGGCGGGCAGCACCTGGATGGTCCCGCCCAGCTGGGTCTGGGCCATGCTGAGTGCCGCGGAACGCAACGGCGAAGTACCCGAATATCCGAGGCCGCCGGAGGCCCGGTCGGCGCCGGGAGGTGCGCTCAGGCTCTTCTTCGGCCGCAGCGATATGGCCAGGAATCTGACCACCAGAGCCAGGGCGGTCAGCGCGATGGCGAATCCGTAGCTCCAGTCCACGTACGGCTTGGCCGTTCGGCCACCGAGCAGTCCGTGCAGCACCCCGAACACGAACGCCAGGTAGGAGGTGTAGTGGATGGCCCGCCAGCGCCAGGCCTTGCCGCGCGCGGTGAACCGCTTGCGGAAGATGCTAGTCACGACGACCAGCAAGATCAGATCGGAGGCGATCGTGCCGAGCCCGATGTAGAAGGTCCGGTAGGGCGACAGGAAGGGCACGAATGCGTCGATGACGTGCACCCGTTGCGCCAGGATCTCGGTCACGATGTGGATGACGAGAAATGCCAGCGCGCCGAATGACACAGCTCGGTGCACCGTCTGTGCCATCACCCGGTGCCCCGGAGTCATGATGATCCGGTCGGTGGCCAACAGGCCGACGCCCACTGACGCAGTAAGTCCGATTAGCGCGAATACCCCGGCGTAAAACAGCATAAAACGCTGCGTAGCCGCATCGATGTCCCGGCCAGCCTTCGTCATGACCAGGAAGAGGATGACCACGACCGAGCCGATGATCAGGGCTGTCATGACCTTCGACAGGTGCTCGCTAGCCGCTCCCGGCTTCCTCGAACGCGTACCCTGACGGCCGCGTGAACGGCCGGTGGTCGTTGGCACGCTTAACCTCCTCAGGATCGCGATTGACAGGAGAAAGCCAACTGCGACGCCGGAACGCTGGCCGGTATCTCTAGTGCGCATGTCGTGAAGTAGCGACTATATCAGTGGCAATAACGCTTTGGCCGCGAAATGGTATATGAATGATTTCGGACCGATGAGGCGGCCGGGATGCCGAGAAACGCGACAGCGGGCGGCGCAGCTGATATCTGGACGGGACCACGGGGCCGCTACGACTGCGCGTGACTCGGGCCGGGGCTGGGCCCGTCGGCGGCGCCGTCGCGAAGCGCAGGGAATCGGGAGCCGGAAACGGTCACGGCGCTGGTAAAACGGCCCGGTGGGGCAGGGAGGGCCGACCAGGACCGGGGCCTACCTGGACCGGCGGGAGCATTGCGATGTCTGAGCACGTCCCTCCTTCGCCTACCCCGCCTCCATCGCCTGTTATACCGCGGTGGGCTGCGGCAGATCTGCCGAACCGGGAAGGTCCCTGCTTACGGAACTCTTCCGGCGACGCGTCCTTGGTTTCGCATAAACGCCTATTTCCGCCCGACCTACGGTTTCTTCGCGCAAATTAGACATTCGCCTATACACGGCCCTTAACCACCTGAAAAGGGCTACCGTAGGCGGTGGAGGGCGC
>JASHVM010000170.1:0-2870 GCA_030044595.1 Streptosporangiaceae bacterium | reverse complement strand
GTCCACGCCTCCGGCGGCGGCATCTACCTCGAGGTAGCCGCCTCGGTGACCACGTTCCTGCTGGCCGGCCGGCTCTACGAGGCCCGGGCCAGGCGCAGCGCCGGCCAGGCCATGCGCGACCTCGCCGCGGCCAGCGCCAAGGACGTGTGCCTTCTCCTCGACGACGGAACCGAGCAGCCTATCCCGGCCGGCTGGCTCCGGGCCGGCCAGCGGTTCGTCGTCCGGCCGGGGGAGCGGATCGCCGCCGACGAGGACACGGTCCGGCGGCTGCGCCCCAGGCTGATCCTCGCGCTGGCGTTCTTCATCCCGCTGACCGACCTGTCCATCGTGCTGTCGCTGTTCCCGTGGTCGCGGTTCCCCGGCTGGCAGTGGCTCCTGGTGGCGCTGGCCGCGCCGGTGGCCATCTGGGCCGCCTGGCCGTTCCACCAGGCCGCGCTGAAGAACGCCCGGCACTTCTCCTCGTCGATGGACACGCTGGTGTCGCTGGGCATCATCGCCGCCTGCGGCTGGTCCATCTACGCGATGTTCGTCCTGGACCGCAGCCGCACCGGCCTGGCCGGCCTCCAGTCGCTCATCCACGCCTCCGGCGGCGGCATCTACCTCGAGGTAGCCGCCTCGGTGACCACGTTCCTGCTGGCCGGGCGGCTCTACGAGGCCCGGGCCAGGCGCAGCGCCGGGCAGGCCATGCGCGACCTCGCCGCGGCCAGCGCCAAGGACGTGTGCCTGCTCCTCGACGACGGAACCGAGCAGCCGATCCCGGCCGGCCGGCTCCGGGCCGGCCAGATGTTCGTCGTCCGGCCGGGGGAGCGGATCGCCGCCGACGGCGAGGTCACCTCGGGCCAGTCGGCCATCGACCGGAGCATGATGACCGGGGAATCGGTCCCCGTCGACGCCGCCGAAGGCGACACCGTGACCGGCGGCACGATCGCGTTGACCGGGCGCCTGGTCGTCCGCGCGGTGAAGGTGGGCCGGGACACCCAGCTCGCCCACCTGATCGCCATGGTCGAGCAGGCCCAGGCCGACAAGGCCGGCATCCAGCGGCTCGCCGACCGGATCTGCGCGGTGTTCGTGCCGTGCGTCCTGGCCTGCGCCGCGCTCACGCTGGCCGGCTGGCTGCTGGCCGGGAGCACCGCCGAGCACGCGTTCAGCGCCGCGCTCGCCGTGCTGATCATCGCCTGCCCCTGCGCCCTCGGCCTCGCCACCCCGGCGGCCCTGGTCGTGGCCTCCGGCCGCGGCGCGCAGCTCGGCATCTTCATCAAGGGCTACCAGGCCCTCGAGTCGTCCCGCACGATCGACACCGTGGTCCTGGACAAGACCGGCACCGTGACCAGCGGCCGGATGACCGTCACCGGCGTGCGCGCCGTCCCCGGCACCGGCAAAACCAGCCTTCTCCGCTACGCCGGATCGGTCGAGCAGGCCTCCGAGCACGCCGTGGCCGCCGCCGTCGCCCAAGCCGCGCGGGCCGAGCGGGTACCTCTCACCCCGCCCGGCGACTTCGCCGCCCTGCCCGGCCTCGGCGCCCGCGGCACCGTCGCCGGTCACCAGGTCATCCTCGGGCGGGAGAAGCTGTTCGCCGACCGGGCGATCACCGTCCCCGCGGACCTGGCCGCCTGGTGCCGCTCCCGGGAACAGGCCGGCTGTACGACGGTCCTGGTCAGCTGGGACGGCGTCACCCGCGGAGCGCTCGCCGTGACCGACACGGTCAAGCCCTCCGCCGCTCCGGCCGTCGCCGCCCTGCGCCGTCTCGGCCTGCGTCCGGTCCTGCTGACCGGGGACAACGCCGCCACCGCCGAGGCCGTGGCGGCCGCCGCCGACATCGACGAGGTCATCAGCGGCGCCCTCCCTGCGGCCAAATCGCAGGTCATCACGGACCTGCAGGCCGCCGGGCGTTCGGTCGCCATGGTCGGCGACGGCGTCAACGACGCCCCCGCCCTGGCCGCCGCCCAGCTCGGCCTGGCCCTCGGCTCCGGCACCGACGTCGCCATCGGCGCCGCCGACATGATCCTGCTCCGCGATGACCTCGAGGCCGTCCCGGACGCGATCAGGCTGGCCCGCGCCACGTTCCGGACCATCCGCCGCAACCTGGCCTGGGCCTTCTGCTACAACCTGCTGGCCCTCCCGCTGGCCGCCCTCGGCTTCCTCAACCCCCTGGTCGCCGCCGCCACCATGACCCTCTCCTCGGTCTTCGTCGTCTGGAACAGCCTGCGCTTGCGCCGGTTCTCCGCCGCGCGGACCCCGGATCGCCCGGCTCCCCAAGCACCGGCTCAGACCGTAATACCACTGGCCGTTCGGAATAATTGAAATTCTTTTTTACCGAACGGGCCGTGCTGCTTCAGCAGCGACAATCGAGCACGCCCGTCAGCCCGGGATGCGCACGGCGATCTCGCCGCCGAGCCGGAACCCGTCAGAAAGACCGAGGTTGTCCCCGCTCCAGAACCGGCCCGGGTCGTACCAGCCCGGCCCGTGGCCGCCGGGCAGCAGCCCCATGGCCTGGTAGGTCACCGCCAGTACCTGCGCGCAGTAGGCCGTCTCCGGGTCGGCGCCGCGGGCGTGGCGCCCGAGGGTCGGCACGCGGCCGGCCAGCCATCCCGAGGCGAGCCGGGCCGTGGAAGGGAACGGGGTGCCGTCCAGCCGCGCGATCGTCCGCAGCACGACGTCTTCCATCTCGTCCGGGATCGCGGGTTCGAGCTGACGCAGCCACGCCCGCTGGCCGTACCTGTTCGCCCAGACGACGACCGACTCGCGCAGGTCATTTAGCTGGACGCCGCGGTGGCGGGTCCCGCTCCACACGTCGGGCAGGGACCGGCCGAGCTCGGCGTGCCACATCAGCGGCGGCAGGTCCTCGATGGCCACCGACATGCCCACGTGGT
>JASHVM010000169.1:0-6157 GCA_030044595.1 Streptosporangiaceae bacterium | reverse complement strand
GCCGCCGCCCGGGCCGGGGTCGCCGCTGCCGGGGTCGCCGCTGCCGGGGTGGCCGCCGCCCGGGCCGGGACCCCGGCGGTCGCCTGCCACGACGGCAGCGGGAACTGGTCGCTGACCCCGCCACCCGTGGCGCCCTCGTTCGAGGCCGTCTCGTTCCAGACCACCTCGGAGCTGATCACCCCGGTGGACGGGTCGGCCATCAGCGTGGTCCCGCCGCAGCCCAGCGCGTACGGGCTGGACGCGGGGAAGTCGCAGTGCGGCTCGCCGTCGTTGACGCCGTCGCTGCTCCCGTCATCGCCCGCGGCCGCGCACACGGTGATGCCGAGCGCCGCCGCGTCGGACATCGCCCCGTTCATCGCCGACAGCCCTTGCGCGGTCCACGAGTCCTCGGATTGGCCCCAGCTGATCGAGATGGCGATGGGCGCCGGGCTCGCGTGGGCGGCATCGGAGATCGCGTCGACGAAACCCTGGTCGCCGTTGTTCGGAGCGAAGTACACCAGTTGCGCCGCGCCGGGGGCGACGGCGCCGATGACGTCGATGTCCAGGTTGACCTCGACGTCGGCCCCTTGCGGGTCCGAACCCGGCGCGTTGGACGCCCCGTCCACGCTGACCGCGGTGATGGAGGGGACACCGATCCCCAGCCCGCTGAAGTACGTGTCGAGGTCGCTTTGCGAGAAGCCGCCGCCGAGTTCGATGACCGCGATCGTCTGGCCCGCGCCCGTGGTCCCGGCCGGGAACTGGTAGATGTCCGCGACCTGGTTCGGCGCGTACGACGTCCCCTGGGCGGTGGCTGCCCGAGGCCGGAAGTGCGGCCGTGCCTGCGGGCGGGTATCCAGGCCCAGCACGGCCAGCACCACGCCGTCCAGCGCGGACGGCACGGACAGCGGCCCCTCGCGGTAGCGGTGCGTCACGGTTCCGTGGCCGCCCGGGTCCGGGCTGCTGACCAGGCGCAGGGTCGTGCCGAACGTGCTGGCCAGGTCGGCCAGGGTCCCGCTCACCTTGACCCGGCGGGAATCCGGGTGCACGGCGGTGATCTCCAGGCCGCGGCTGGTGAGCTCCCGGCTGACGAGTTCGATATCGGCCGGGTCGGCGCCGTACCGGCTGGCCAGCTCCTCGTTGGTCAGGACGGTGGGTCCGGCGATGATCTCGACCGGAAGCGGGGCACGGCGCCGCAGCACCAGCGTCAGTTCCGCCCGCTGCGAGGTATCCAGCGGCCCGGCCTCCGTGGCGCCCGCCAGCGGCGCGCGCTCGCTTCCGGGCAGGTACACCGACGATCCAGGTTCATCCGGCATTGTTTGCTCCGACCATTGAAGTGTCAGCCATGCGAT
This sequence comes from Streptosporangiaceae bacterium, assembly GCA_030044595.1. Lineage (GTDB taxonomy): Bacteria > Actinomycetota > Actinomycetes > Streptosporangiales > Streptosporangiaceae > Palsa-504. Next base: position 4,829 of record JASHVM010000169.1, on the reverse strand, counting down.
CAAGCCCCCCCGGGCGGATTCTGCCGTGCCGGAAGGGTGCGCCACGGCCCGTTGGAAATAATTCTTTCATCCGAACGGACGGTAGTGACAGCGCGGGGTCATTTCCCCGCGCCGGCGCGGCTTTCGCCGGAAATGTACGGTATTTGCCGGCAGCTATTCCCGGGATGCACGGTCACCGCTAGAAAAAGGCGTGCACGGCGCCGATCACGCGGTCCTCGTCGTCGATCACCACGAGCACCCGCCACTTATCGAGCGTGGTGCAGGGGTGCGAGATGCCCAGGCATACCAGATCGCCCGGCCCGAGTGAGGCGCCGGAGTCCAGCCGCAGGTACGCGTGCTGGTCGTACAGCTCGGTCACCAGACCGCCGTCGATCCTGGCCTCGCCGCCGTCCCCGCGCCGCGCTCGTAGCGGCACGGGGAGTCCCTTGTCGAAGCCGACGTCACGGCGGCCCGCGCCGAGCAGCGCCAGCCCGGGCTCGGGCCGGGACAGCGCCTGCGCCCACAGCTCGAGCGCGGGCCGGAGCGCCGGCGCGCCCGCCGTGCCGCGCCCGGCCGGGGAGACCGCGCCGTAGAACCCGTGATCGTAGGTGAGGTACGCGCCGCTGCGCAGTACGACCTTCACCGCGGCGCCGGCCCCTGGGTCCTTCCCGGTCAGCTCGCGCGTGACCACGTCGAAGTACGCGCTCCCGCCGGCCGTGACGATGAGCTCTCCGGCGCCGTGATGGGCCTCGCCCACGGCGCCCGCCAGCGCGCGCAGCCGCCGGCAGAAGGCGGCGACGCGGCCGAGGGTCTGCGCCTCGGTGTCGCCGCTGATGCTCCCCTCGTACCCGGCCACACCCGCGACCGTCAGCGTGCCCGTGGCGCTGGCCGCCGTGGCCACGGCGAGCGCCTGCTCGTCGGTGCGGCAACCGGTGCGGCCGTCGGCGTGCCCGATCTCGACTAGCACCGGGAGGCGGCGCCCGGCCAGACGGCCGTCCAGGATCCGGTCCAGGATGGCCACGCCGTCCAGGCTGTCGACGTAGCAGTACGCCTCGAAACCCGGATCCGCGCCGAGTTCGGCGGCCAGCCAGGCGATGCCCGCCGCGTCGGTGAGCTCGTTGGCGAGCAGCAGCCGGGGGAAGCCGAAGGCCCGGTAGGTCTGCAGCTGGCCGATCGTGGCCACGGTGATCCCCCAGGCCCCGTGCTCCAGCTGGAGGCCGGCGAGTTCGGGGGACATGGCGGTCTTGCCGTGCGGGGCCAGCGCCACGCCCGCCGCGGCGCAGTAGGCGGCCATCGCCGCGATGTTGTTCCTCAGCGCCGAATCCCGCAAGGTGAGCAGCGGGTAGGTGAACCCCGCCGCGTGCAACCACGGCCGGGCGGCCGCCAGCCTCGCCGCGCTCACCTCGCCTCCCGCGGCCAGCGATCCGAAGCCCTTCTCGGTCGGCTCGATCGCGCGTTCGCGCAACGCCGTGAGCCGCTCCGCCACCAGCGGCGGCAACCGATACGTCACTTCGCCTCCGATCTGCTGGCCCGCTGATTTCGCCAACCAATGGTAAGAGGTCGTCGATCCCAGTCATATTCCGCGCTCATGGTGATCGTGCCGTCTGCCAGACGGGTAAATTCGGCACGCCTATCGCCAGTCCCTTATCACCGGGTTCCGCGCGGGCCGCGGTGCCGCGCCAGCGCCGGAGGCAGCGCTCATGCGTCACCTCGGGCCGCCGGGGGTCCCGCAGCGCCTGAGACCGCCCGGGGACCGTGGGTGACCGATTCCGTACTACTTGTTGCGATATGCACCATCCGTGGGCCATGATGGGACGCGGTGACGATCACGAGCAGCGGACGATAGGGGTGGACGGAAAGGGCACAGCGAAAGATGCCGTGCCGCCGCGTGCCACATTCCTCGACGTATTCGCGGTGCGCGAGTTCCGATTTCTGTGGTCTTCCGAGCTGCTTTCCACCATCGGTGACCGTCTGGCTCTGGTCGCTCTTACCCTGCTCGTTTACGACCGCACGAAGTCACCGCTGCTCGCCGCCGCGACATTTGCCGCCGGTTACCTGCCGTGGGTGATCGGCGGCTTGTTCCTGGCCGAATTGGCCGACCGGTACCCGCGGCGGTCGGTGATGGTGTTCTGCGATGCGGCCCGCGCGGTCCTCGTGGCGGCCATGTTGCTCCCGCATCTGCCCCTCCTCGCCTTGGTAGCGCTGTTGTTCGCGGTCACGATGTTCGCGCCGCCGTTCGAGTCGGCGCGCGCCTCCATCACCCCCGACATCCTGCACGGCGAACGTTATGTTCTCGGTACGGCGGTCCTGCAGACGACCTTGCTGACAGGTGAGGTGCTGGGTGCGGCCGCCGGGGGGGTGGCGGTCGCCTTCCTCGGGGTCCGGCGCTCGCTCGGCATCGACGCCGCCACGTTCGTGCTCTCGGGCTTGTTAATTGCCGTAGGTACCCGGGCCAGGCCCGCCGCCGCCCGGCCGGCATCGGTCCGGCCTTCCGCGCTGGCCCGGATCCGGGACGGGTTCCGGCTGGTGTTCGGCGACCAGGAGCTGAGCACGCTGTTGCTGTTCGGCTGGCTCGTGATCTTTTATTCGATTCCGGCCGGAATCGCCGCTCCTTACGTAGCCAGGCTCGGCGCGGGGCCGGTCGCCACCGGTCTGGTCATCGCGTCCACAGCCCTTGGCACGGCCATCGCCATGCCGCTGTTCACCCGGTTCGTCCGGCCGCGCCAGCGGATCACCTGGATGGGGCCGCTGGCCGCCTTGACCTGCGGCACTTTGGTCCTGACGGTCCTGCGTCCGGGTCTTGTCGTCTCCCTTGTGATCTTCTCGTTGTCGGCTGCGTTTGGCGTCTACCAGAACGCGGCCAACACCGCCTTCGTGATCAAGGTGCCGAACGAACGGCGGGCTCAGGCCTTCGGCATCGCCAACATGGGGGTGATCGTCGGCCAGGGAGCCGCCTTCGTGCTGGCCGGCGCCGTCGCGGAGGTGGTCAGTCCCGCGGCGGTCATCGCGATCAGCGGCGCGATAGGCGCGGTTGCCGCGTTCTTCTTGACGCTCAGGTGGCGCCGCGTGTCGCCGCCGGGCGGGCGTCATGGGGCCGGACGGAACACCGGTGACGCCGCGGCCACGGGATCGGTGCCGCTGCGCAAGTCTGGTTAGCACACCGGCCGCAGGCTTCCGGTCAAGTCCGCGTGCCGGTCGAGTCCGCGTGCCGGTCGAGTCCGCGTGCCGGTCAAGTCCACGTGTCGCGCATTGCGAGTCCCCTCCCCGGTCGTGCTGGCTTTGCGAACTGAGCGCTGAGGTCCGGGCAAAGCGGGCCTTCAGGTCCAGGCAAAAGCGGGCGCTCAGGTCCAGGCAATGCGCATGCTTTTCTCCCTCCGGCAGCGAAATGGAGCCCGTGCGAAAGCTCCCCGGGCGCCGGTACGCCGAGTAATCGTGGCCTGTCATCACCATTTAGCGCCTCTTTATCGCGCCATGTCGGCGGTTCAGCCCCAATAGTGTCCAAGATGGCTACGCATGGGTTAAGGTAGCTATACGGAGCTAGTCCTTTACGGTGAGCTGCCGACTAGACAGGAGCCTGTTGCGTCCCATCCGGAACGGTGGACCATGAAAGCCTCGTCCCTCACGCGCCGCCTGCGGGCGTGCGCGGCGGTCCGGGACTGGGCCTGGTGGCAGCTGGGCTGGCCGCTCAAGAGCTACGTCGGCGCGGTCACGCTCGCCTACGTCGTCCTCACCTGCTTCGCGGCCTCCCAGACGACCTGGACCGGCTCGGATCTGTGGAAGTTCGCCCTGCTGCTCGGCTGCGGCCTGGTCTCGGTCGCGGCCACGCCCCGCGTCGCCTACCTCCAAGGCGGGATGACCAGGGACTTCATCACCGTGTGGGTGCTGCCGATCGCGATCTTGCTGCCGCCGTTCTACGCCATGGTGACGCCCATCCCGCTGTACGTGCTCACCCAGTTCTGGGTGTTCCGGGGGATCGTCTACCGCCGAGTGTTCACGGTCGGCGCGATAGGCCTGTGCTACGGCGCGGCGTCGCTGGTCTTCCGCGCCTTCCCCGCTTCTTTCGCCGGCCCTGCGATCGGCACCGCGGTGCACGCCCTTACCTGGGCCGTGGCGGTGGCCATCAGCGAGCAGGTCGGCCGCAGAGGCCATCAGGCCCTGATCATAGGCGGGATCAAGCTGTCGAACCCGGCGGCGCGGCTGGCCGAGCAGGAACTGAACCGTGAGGCACTGGTGGCCGACTTCGCCGAGTTCGACCTCGGCGTCCTGATCACCATCGTGGTCGCGGTGAGCGTGGGGCTGGCCGTCTTCGCGGTGCCCACCGTGTTGCTGATCCGGCGGTTCATGATGCACGGGCAGCTGCTCGCCCAGTCCAGGATCGACACCAAGACCGGGCTGCTCAACGCCTCTACCTGGGAGAGCGAGGCGGCGGTGGAGATCACCCGGGCCGTCCGGACCGGCAGCCCGCTGGCGCTCGCGCTGGTCGACATCGACCACTTCAAGGCGGTCAACGACACCTACGGCCACCTGGCGGGGGACAAGGCGCTGCGGGCCGTGACCGATGCGCTGCAAAGCCAGCTGCGCGTCTACGACCTGGCCGGCCGGTTCGGCGGTGAGGAGTTCGCGGTCCTGCTGCCGCACGCGCGCGAGGTCGACGCGCTCAACATCGCCGAGCGCCTGCGCCGGCATATCGCCGCGATGTCCATCCCCGTCGGGGACGACGCCGAGTCCGGGCCGTTCGTCAACCTGACGATCTCGGTCGGCGTCGCGGCACTGGACGGAGCGAGCCGCGAGCTGACCGACATGCTCGCCGCCGCCGACACCGCCCTGTACCACGCCAAGGAGACGGGCCG
>JASHVM010000168.1:0-12509 GCA_030044595.1 Streptosporangiaceae bacterium | reverse complement strand
GGCCGGGGCGCCGACACCCGCCGGGGCACCTGCCGGGGCGCCGGCCCCCGCCGGGGTACCTGCCGGGCCGCCGACGCCGGCCGAGCCGGCGCGGTCGGTTGGGTCACTACCGCCCGTCGAGCCAGTACTGCCCGCCGCTCCCGCCGCTGCCCGCGATCTGCTGCCGAGCGTCGACCGCCGTCCGACGACGCGGATGCCGCTGCCCGCCAAGGCCATGCGCATCGGCCGTATCGCCGACAACGACCTGGTTCTTCCCGATCTCGAGGTGTCCCGGCATCACGCCGAACTGCGCAGGTCGCCCAGCGGGGCTTACGAGATCATCGACCTGGACAGCCACAACGGCACCTACGTCAACGGCCGGCGGGTGTCCTCCGCGGTGCTGGGCGAGTCGGACCTCGTCAGCATCGGGCGTTCGACGTTCCGTCTGGCGGGCGGCGAGCTGAGGCAGTTCGTCGACGACGGCCAGGTCACCTTCAGCGCGCAGGACCTGGTGGTGAAGGTAGGCGGCGGCAAGATCCTGCTCGACCACGTGACCTTCCCGATCCCCGAGAAGTCCCTGCTCGCGGTCATCGGCCCGAGCGGCGCCGGTAAGTCGACGCTACTCGGCGCGCTGACCGGGATGCGCCCCGCGGATGCCGGCAACGTGCTCTACGACAACCGGGACCTCTACCGCAACTACGACGAGCTCCGCCACCGGATCGGGCTCGTCCCACAGCAGAGCGTCCTGCATACCCAGCTCACCGCCCGCCGCGCGCTGCAGTACACCGCCGAACTCCGCTTCCCGGCCGACACCAGGGCCCCCGAGCGCGACGGCCGGGTCGATGAGGTGATAGGGGAGCTCGACCTGACCAAGCACGCGCAGACTCGCGCCGAGCGTCTGTCGGGCGGACAGCTCAAGCGGGTCAACGTCGCGCAGGAACTGCTGACCAAGCCGTCCTTGCTGTTCCTCGACGAGCCGACCTCCGGTCTCGACCCCAACCTGGACAAGCAGGTCATGGAGCAGATGCGGGACCTGGCCCACGACGGCCGAACGGTCATCGTGGTCACGCACAGCGTTGCGCACCTGGACATGTGCGACCGGCTGCTGGTCTTGTACCCCGGCGGGAAGATCGCCTTCTACGGCCCGCCTGCCGAAGGGCTCAAGTACTTCGGGCTGCCCGGCTGGGCCGAGGTGTTCGAGGCGTTTGAGCGCTATCCCGACCGCGACTGGGCCGGCGAGTTCAGGGCCTCGCCCGCCTACGCGACGTACGTGCTGGGCAAGCGCCCGCGCCCGGCGCCGGCGCCTCAGGACCGGCAGCTTCTGCCGGAGCAGGCCCGGCCGCGCGGCGCGCTGCGGCAGATGAGCACGCTGACCCGGCGGTACCTGCGGGTCATCGCCGCCGACCGCGGCTACCTGCTGTTCATGGGCCTGCTGCCCATCATCCTCGGCGTCTTGATCCATCTGGTGGGGACGGGCCAGGGCCTGGCCGGCCCGGCCCATACCAACCAGAACGCCCAGGAAACACTGCTGCTGCTGGTCATCTGCGCCTGCCTGTCCGGCGCCGCCAGCTCTATCAGAGAGCTGGTCAAGGAGCGCGACATCTATATCAGGGAACGCGCCGCGGGCCTGTCCTGCGGCGCCTACCTGTGGTCCAAGCTGCTGGTCCTCGGCGTCATCAGCATCGTGCAGTCGTTCGTCCTGGTCCTGCTCGGGCTGGGCGGCCGGCCGCTGCCGCCTACCGGCTCCTTGCTAACCAGCCTCCCGCTGGTCGAGCTGCTGCTCGGCGTCGCCGCGCTCGCCGTCGCGTCGATGTGCCTCGGCTTGCTCGTATCCTCCCTGGTCAGCACCTCGGAGAAGGCGATGCCCTTCCTGGTGCTGCTCACCATGATCCAGGTCATCCTGTCCGGCGGCGTCCTGTCGCTGAGCGGGAAGGCCGGGCTCACGCAGCTTGCCTGGCTGGCCCCGGCCCGCTGGGGGTTCGGGGCGGTCGCGTCGACCTCCAACCTCAACGTCATCAATCCCAGCGCGGGGAACTTCACCGACCCGCTCTGGAACCACACGGCGAAGACCTGGCTCGTCGACATGGGCCTCACGTTCGCGCTAGCGGTGATCTACGCGCTGCTCACCTGGCTGAGGCTGCGCCGTATCGGCCCGCGCCCCCGTAAGGGCTAACGACACAGGCTCCGGCGGCACCAGGTCGCCAAGCATCACCCGCCGCAGCTCGCCGATCGTTGCCTCGCTGACCTGCAGCCCGCTGGTCAGGAACCGGCCGAACGATCCATACCGCCGATCCGCCTCCTCGAAGGCCGCGCCCAGGTACGTCGGGCTCTGTTCCAGGATCGGCCGCAGCAGCTCGGGATCGGCCACGATGCCGATCTTGACCAGGTCGAAGCGGAGTTTCTGGTACCCCGTGCGATGGAAGTCGTTGGACAGCAAGTAGTCCCGCAGCACGATTTCGCGCGGCACGCCGAGCGCGGTGAGCACGATGGCGGTCATCCACCCGGCCCGGTCCTTGCCGCCCGAGCAGTGGTAGAGCAGCGGCAACTGCCCGGGCGAGCACAGCAGCCGCAGCGCGGCGCCGAACGCCTCCCGCTGCCGCGCGTCCGACACGAACCCGCGGTTGATCTCCACCATGAACTCCGCGGCCCGCCCGTCTCCGAGCTCCCTGCCCTGCCGCTCATGGTCGCCGCTGGCGATCAGCTCGTAGATCGACCCGAGGTCACCGCCGCCAACCGGCAGGCTGGTCAGCTCGACCCCGGGCGGCAGCCGGTCCCGGCCGGTGAGCAGGACCTCGCCCGACGTCCTGAAGTCGATGACGGCCCGCAGCCCGACTCGGTCGAGCCGTTGCACGTCCGCGGCAGACAGCTGGCTGAGCGAATCGCCGCGGAAGAGCCGGCCGCGCATGACCTCGAGCCCGTACACAGTTCGGTAACCGCCGATATCCCGCACGTTCACCGCACCGTCGAGGGCGATATGGCGCGATGGTGCCCACTCTGCGGTCATCGGACCCGGCCCATCGCGCACCGCCCATCGTTCCCCCGCCCCCACAAGCGTACTCCGACACGCGGTCTTACCAGCGCGAATACGCCGAACTTGATCCACGACCAGGACCCGCGCCAGCTCCGCCGGCGTCACCGGCCGGCCGTCCTGACCCTTTCTTATCCCGAACGGCCAGCGGTCCCCGATCCCCGACCCGCCGGGCCCGCGTAGGCTGGCGGGGTGACGGACTGGCAGCTTCAGGCGCGGGATCTGCTGCGCCGGTTCCCGCTCATCGACGGGCACAACGACCTGCCGTGGGCGTTGCGGGAGCGCGGTCCGGATGAGGTCGACCTGGCCGCGCCGGTCCCGGGCCTGCACACCGACCTGCCGCGGCTGGCCGCCGGCGGGGTGGGCGCCCAGTTCTGGTCGGTCTTCGTGCCGTCCTCGCTCGCCGGAGAGACCGCCGTCACCGCGGTGCTCGAGCAGATCGACCTGGCGCGCAGGATCATCGCCCGGTACCCCCAGGCGCTGGAACTCGCGCTGACGGCCGGCGACGTCGAGCGGATCTTCGCGTCCGGCCGGGTGGCGTCGCTGCTCGGCGCCGAAGGCGGTCACGCGATCGCCGGGTCGCTCGGCGCGCTGCGGATGCTGTTCGCGCTCGGGGTCAGGTACATGACCCTGACGCACAACTCCAACGTCGGCTGGGCCGACTCGGCCACCGATGACGCGCGGGCCGGCGGCCTGACCGATTTCGGCCGGGACGTGGTCCGCGAGATGCAGCGGATCGGCATGCTGGTCGACCTGTCGCACGTGTCCCCGGACACGATGCGCGACGCGCTGGACGTCGCCGCGGCACCGGTGATCTTCTCGCACAGCTCGGCCCGCGCGGTCTGCGACACCCCGCGCAACGTGCCCGACGACGTCCTGGCCCGGCTGGCCCCGAACGGCGGCGTCTGCATGGTGACGTTCGTGCCCGGTTTCGTCTCTCAGCCGTGCGCGGACTGGCTGGCCGGCCTCAAGGCCGAGGCCTCGCGCCGCGGCCTGGACCCGAGGGACTTCGATCAGATGTTCAGCTTCAAGCCGGAGTGGGAGGCCGCCCATCCGCGGCCGCAGGCCACGCTGGCCCAGGTGGCCGACCACGTCGAACACGTCCGCCAGGTCGCGGGCGTCGGGCACGTGGGCCTCGGCGGCGACTTCGACGGCACCCCCGACGTCACGATCGGCCTGGAGGATGTATCCGCCTACCCGGCGCTGTTCGCCGAACTCGCCAGGCGCGGCTGGACCGAGTCCGACTGCGCCGCTCTGGCCGGGGGCAACGTCCTGCGCGTCATGCGCGAGGCCGAGTCCTTCGCCGCCCGCGCGCAGTTCTGAGCCCTCCCGGTCGAAGGGACGCGCGGCCGGGCCGCGGCGCGCCGCGGCTGCCGTACCCGGTCAGCGGTCGGGGTACTCCTCGTCGGTGACGTGCTCTCCCCAGTCCGCTCCGGGTCGCTTGTCGCCCTGGGCGACGGCCTCGGTGACGGACACGCTGGTCATAACTTAAAGTAGCCGGGTATGCCTCTTTCGTAGTTCTGACCCGGTGATGCGCGCCTGTGGTGCAGCCTGGAGCACTAACAGCATCCCGCGTAACACCCGCACCGTCCTGGAGACGGATCGACCCAGGCTGGCGCTCGGGTGGCAGCTGAGCTCAGTCGCCGTGCCCGACGGGAGGCCCGATCGTGTCCGTTACGCTCGCCCGGCACCGTAAGCCGGAGCGATCGTCACCGGAGCGTCGCGGCGCAGGTTCCCGGCACCGGAAGGCACGATCGGGGAGGCCTGCGTGGCGGAGCAAGCGCGCCCTGGCCGTGGCCGCTGCCGTAGCGGGCGTGGCCCTTGCGGTCTCCCTCCTTCCGGCCCTGTCCCCTTGGGCGGCGCGAAGCCCCAGCCTGACTTGGGTGGGCCAGGCCGACGCGCTCGGCTTGCAGGCTGCGGCCGGGCTGCTGGGCGTGCAGGCCAGCCAGCAAACCGAGATCGTCAGCGACGGCGTCGCCGTCGCGCCCATCTACCTGAACCCCCTGCGCAACGTCAGTGAGCTGGTTCCCGAGCGCATCGACCAGGGCGTCGACTTCTCCGGGTCGGGTCCGGTCTACGCTCTCGGTGACGCCGTCGTCAGCAACGCGTCAGGGGATTACGCCGGCTGGCCCGGCGGAGGGTGGATCACCTACCAGCTCACTAACGGCCCGGATCAGGGGTTGACGGTCTACGTCGCCGAAGACATCACGCCCACCGTTCAGGTCGGCGAGCAGGTGTCGCCGTCGACCGTAGTCGGCGACATGTTCGAAGGGGAAGACGGCATCGAGATCGGCTGGGCGCAGCCCGGCGGCGTGAACGCGGAGTCGCAGCTTCCCCAGGCCGGCGCCATCGGCGGGGAGGGCCCGTTCCCGACCGAGGTCGGGCTGAACTTCGACGAACTGCTGGAGACGCTGGGGGTCTCGGCCGCACCCAACCGCTACCAGACCGCGTACGGGCTCCTTCCCGCGAACTACCCGAACTGGGGTTAGCCCAAGGCCGCTTGGCGGGCTTATCGGAACTGGGACGGTCAGAAGCTGGGCCGCTCGAACCAGGGCCTATCCGGCGGCAGCAGGTACCGGTCGGCCAGATGGTTGAGTACCCGCCGGGCTTGCCGGAACCGGCTGGCCACGTCGCCGACCACGACGACCCGGGCGGTGTCCACCGGGGCCAGCTCGCGGGCGGCCCGGTACCAGCGCGCCCCGAGGTACTCCCACAACTCCATGGCTGGCCGGGCGGCCAGGCGCTCCCGCTCCGAGAACGGCAGCCGCGCGGCGCGCAGCAGCCGGCCCGTATCGAGCGGGCCGAGGGCGCGCGTGGTCGCGTAGTCGGGAAACACTCCGGTGAGGAACAGCGCCACGTCGCCGAGCCTGCGGTACACGCCGGGCCGTTCGGCCTGCGGAACCGCGTCAAGCAGCCCGGCCATCCGCACTGGGTCGAGCTCGCTGAACCGCCGGATCCGCGTCCGCCCGCCCACCTGGACCCGGTAACGGCCGCTGGCCAGCCGGGTGAACGAAGCCAGCAGCTCGGCCAGGAACAGCCGGCGCGCCGGCTCGCCGAGGAAGTCCCGCAGGGCCGGAGCGTCGAACAGCGGCACCCGCTGGCGTAGCCCGGTCCGCTCCGGCACGTGGTCCATCGAGGCCAGCTCGGCGGCCGCTTGCTGGACGAACACGGCGAACACGAGAAACGGGGAGGCCGGGACCGCCCAGCCGCGGGCGGTCTCCTCGGCGTCCAGGACCGCGCGGAACACCCCGGGCTGCTCCAGCAGCCGCAGCACCGTTTCCGGGTCACCGCGCAGCCGCGAAGCATCCGCCTCGCCCGCGGTACCGCTCACCTGACCGGTTCCGGCCACCGAAGCCAACAGGCTGAGGTCGCCGTCAGTGAGGTGGCTCGCATACTCCCGGCCGACCAGGAAACGGTCCATGACACCACGTTAGGCCGCCAGCGGCCCGACGCCAGCCCCGCGCCCGCGAAAGCCGCGGTCAGCCTGCCACCGCGCCCGCTCGGTCAACCCCGTCCGCCGGGCCGGTCCGCCGCCGCGCCCGCCCGGTCAACCCGGTCCGCCGGGCCGGTCCGCCGCCGCGGCCCCCCAGACTGGGGGTCGTCACCGGCCTGCGTCGGTGCTAGCCCTTGAGCGCTTCCTGCAGCTCGCTGGTGATTTCGTCGGCGGTGGCATCCACGGTGCGCTTCACGACCTTGGCGGCCCCCGTGAGCGCCTTGTCGAGTCCCTGCTCGACCGTTGGCTCGCCGACCGCGATGAGCCCCGCCTGGCCCGAAGTCAGTTCCTGAGCCGCATCATGCAGCTCCTTGCGCGGCAAGGTCCCGCCGCCAAACCATTCGGGGACGACGCGTACGGCTGGGCGGTCCATCCGCTTGGCGATGTGAGGCTTGCCGTTCTCCTTGTCGATCACAGCGGCGTCGTACCGGCCGATCATCTCATCCTTGTGCAGCTGCTCGACGGCGGCCAGGTCCGTCAGGGCAGCCGAGACGCTGTCGTAGGTCGCGGTGTACACCACCAAAGGCTGCTTCTCGGGCATCGTGTTCTCCTTGATCTCAGCTAACCTGCCCGCAGTTGAGGGATCAGGCAGTGGATTGCTACTCATTGAGCAGTCCACACCGCAAGCCGAGCGTGGTAAAAGCGATAGTGGCTCTCGTGATATTGGCCGACGCTATACCGCCAGGCCCGCTGCTGAAGTCAGGGTCAGCCGCCTGGACGTGCTCCAGCGCCTCGCCGACGCCCCGACTTTCGCCAGCCCCGGAGCCGCTAAGATCGCACCCGATGACAGCCCATATCCGGCCGCTCCCGGTGAACCCCATTCCCGCCGACCCAACCGCCCCCGCCCGCCAGGCCGCCCCCGCCAGGATCTGCGCGGCCGGTGCCTTGCGGCTGCTGACCTGGCCGGCGCTAGAGGCGTCTGGGGCGGATGCGGCGGTCACGGCCCGCAGCGGAGGCGTGTCCACCGGACCGTACGCGACGCTGAACCTGAGTCTGAGCGTCGGCGACGACCCGGTGAACGTGCTCGAGAACAGGCGCCGCCTGGCCGCTGCCCTGGGCGCTCGCCTCGGTGATCTGGTGTTCGCCCGCCAGGTGCACGGGACCGGGGTACGGATCGTGGGCGAAGCCGACCGGGGGAGCGGCGCGTTCTCGCTCGGCAACGCCATACCGGACACCGACGCGCTGGTCACCGGGTCTGCCGGCGTAGTCCTCGTCATCCTGACCGCGGACTGCGTGCCCATCGTGCTGCACGACCCGGTGGCGGGCGTGCTCGCCTGCGTGCACGCCGGCTGGCGCGGGACCGTGGCCGGGGTCTGCGCCGCGGCGCTCGCCGCGATGGAATCCCTCGGTTCCCGGCCCTCTCGCGTGATCGCCGGGGTCGGCCCCGCCGTCGCACCCGCCCGCTACCAGGTGGGTGCCGACGTCTACCGGGCCGTCGCCGGCGCCTTCGGCCCGGCTGCGACCGCCTTCATCCGCCCGGACTGCGCCCCGGACCGCTGGCTGCTGGACTTGTGGGCGGCCAACCGGTTCACCCTCCTGGAGGCAGGCGTACCCGCCGACCGGATCCACGTCACAGATCTGCCCACCGGCCCCGTCAATCTCCCAACCCCCGTCAGCCCCGCCACCCCCGCGAACCGCACCTCCGCAGATCCCGCGGACCCCGCCTCCGCGGACCTCACGAACCCCGCCCGCCACGGCTACTTCTTCAGTGACCGCGTGGCTCGCCCGTGCGGGCGCCTTGCCCTCGTGGCGCGCCTGCGGCCTCCCGGCCGGCAGCACATGGGTATGGCACCGTAATGGCTCTTTCGGGTGCGTTGTCACGACCAGGTGTTCGCGGGCGGGTGTTCCGTTACGAGAGCTTCGCCACGGACGCCGGGCGTGGCCTGCTGACCTGCCATTACTCGCTGGACGGCAGGCCGTTTGCCGAGCGGGTCAGGCTGCCGCCCGGCCCGCGCTGGTCCACCGGGACCGCGCAGGCCGCGGCGCGCCTGGTGTTCCTGCTGGCGGGCGTCTCCTATTACAAGACCGCCGCGCCGCCGGTCATCGACCTGGGCGAGTCCGCGCTGACCGAAGCGGAGCTGGCCTTCCTCCGCGAGTTCTACGTCCAGGGTCTGGGCGAGTTCGGCTACCGCAACGCCCTGGACCTATCTGGCCTGCGCATCGAGGCAACGCCGGCCCCGGGGGAATCCCAAGGGATCGCCCCGCCCGTGGCCGCGCGGCCCGCCTCGCCGCACCGCCCGCGGGCTCTGGTGCCGTTCGGCGGCGGGATCGACTCGATCGTCGCGGTCGAGCGGATACGACGGTTCGCCGATGCCGCGCTGTTCGTCGTGAACAGGCCTGCGGACCGGTTTGATGCGATCGAGGAGCCGGCCGCGGTCACCGGGCTGCCGGTCGTGCGAGCCGAGCGGGATATCGATCCGCAACTGCTGCGCTCGACCGAGCTCGGCTTCCTCAACGGGCACGTGCCGGTGACCGGGATCCTGTCCGCGATCGCGGTGCTGGCCGCCGTGCTCACCGGCCGGGACGCGGTCGTCATGTCCAACGAGTGGTCAGCGTCCATCCCGACGCTTGAGTACCGGGGCCGCCCGGTGAACCACCAGTACTCCAAGAGCGCGTCGTTCGAGGAAGCCTTCCGCGGGGTACTGGCGGCCGGCCCGGCGGAAATGCCGGAGTACTTCTCCTGGCTGCGAGACCGGACCGAGCTCTGGGTCGGCCAGCAGTTCGCGGCCCTCGAGGGGTACCACGGGTCGTTCCGGAGCTGCAACAAGGCCTTTTACAGCGACAGGACGCGCCGTCTTGATCACTGGTGCGGGCAGTGCGACAAATGCTGTTTCATCGACCTGATCCTGGCGCCCTTCCTGCCGGCCGCCGCGCTGCACCGGATTTTCCGCGTGACGGGCGAGCCGCTGGATCATCCCGAACTCCTCGGCAAGTTCCGGGCGCTGCTCGGCGCGGGCGCCAAGCCGTTCGAGTGCGTCGGCGAGGTCAGCGAGTGCCGGGCCGCGGTCCTGCTGGCCGCGCGGCGTGACGACCGCGCCGACGGTCGCCTGCTGCAGGACCTGGCCGCTGAAGTGGCCGGATGGCCCGATGCGCCCTCCGAGGCCGACGCCGCCACCATGCTCCGGCCGGTCGGTGAGAACTTCATCCCGGCCAGATACCGATGACCAGGCCGAAGCTTTCGTGGTCCGACCTGCCCGGCGCCCGGGTCGGCGTCTGGGGCCTGGGCCGCGAGGGTCACGCGAACCTGCGCAAGCTGCGCGCGCTGGGGGTCGAGCCGGTGCTCGTCGACGACCACCCCCGAGCCGAAGCCGACGGCCGCGCGGTGCTGGCCACCGCCGAAGGCGGGTTGGCCGCCCTGGAACGGTGCGACGTGGTGGTGAAGACACCGGGTCTCAGCCGGTACCGACCGGAGGTGGTCCGCCTGAATGAGCTGGGCGTCCCGGTCGTCGGCGGCCTCGGTCTCTGGCTGGCCGAAGCTGACCTGCGGCGCGTCCTGTGCGTGACCGGCACCAAGGGCAAGAGCACGACGGTGTCGGTTACCGGGCAGCTGCTAACCGGGCTGGGCTACCGCGCCATGGTCGCGGGGAACATCGGCGTCGCGCCCTATGACCCAGCCGAGGCAGGCGACGCCGATTACTGGGTCATCGAGGTGTCCAGCTACCAGGCCACCGACGTGCCGTGCTCGCCGCCCGTGGTCGGGGTCACCTCGCTGCACCCGGACCACCTCGACTGGCACGGGGGAGTGGAGCAGTATTACCGGGACAAGCTCTCGCTGTGTTCTCAGCCGGGGGCGGAACTGACGGTCGCGAACGCGGACAGCGACCTGCTTAAGGAGCGCGCGGCGCTGCTCGGCCCGAGGATCGAGTGGGTGTCCGCGGACGACGATCCCGGGGCGGACTGGATGGAACCGCTCGGGCTGCTCGGCAGGCACAACCGCCGTAACGCGCTGATCGCCCGGCGCTGCCTGGTCGCCCTCGGTGTGCCCGGCGCGCGCGATGACGCCGTGCTGCGCGCCGCGGCAGCCGGCTACCGGGCGTTGCCCAGCCGATTGACGCCGATCGGCACGATCGCCGGGGTAACCTTCGTCGACGACAGCCTGTCCACCAACGTGCTGCCCACCCTCGCTGCGCTCGACTCCCTGCCCGGCCGCCGCATCGCGCTGATCGTCGGCGGCCATGACCGCGGCATCGACTACGCCCCGCTGGCCGCTGGCATCCTGGCCCGGAAGGCTCCTACCTTCGTCTTGACCCTCCCCGACAGCGGGTCCCGGATCCGCGCCGAAATCGAGCGCGCGATCGCTGCCGACTCGTCGGTGCCCGCCGGCGTGGTCGACTGCCCCGATCTGGAGACAGCCAGCGCAGCCGGGTTCGGCTGGGCCCGCCCGGACGGGCTGGTGCTGCTTTCGCCCGCGGCACCGAGTTTCGGGCGGTTCCGGGATTACCGCGACCGCAGCGAAGCCTTCGCCCGTGCCATGCGCGTGATTGCTGACCACGCCGGGGCCAGATCGCCTCGGTAGTAACGCACCCTCAGTCCGCCACGCTGATGCCGAGGTGATGGGCGAGCTGCGGGGCGAGCCCGACAAGCTGGACGCTGTCGATCGTGACCCCGCGCAGCGACTCGAATCCGGCGGCAATGCCGAGTCCGGCGCCGCGCAGGTCCACGTCCGTGCAGGTCACCTTCGTGAAATCCGCCTCGGTCAGGGTGCAGCCGGCGAAGCTCACCCGCTCCAGCGTGGCGCCGCCGAAGTCCGCGTCGCGCAGCAGGCAGTTCTCGAAGGTCACGTCGGTGAGCATGCTGCCGCGGAAGTTCACCGAGTCGAGCTTGCCCTCGCGGAACGTCACGCGGCGCATCACGGCCGAAAAGGCCTGCACGCCAGCCAGCGCGCAGCCGGTCAGGACCGCGTCCTGCCAGCGGGTTTCGGCCAGGTCGGTGGCCACGAACCGGGTGTCCCGCATGCGGGTATCGGTGAACCTGCTTCTCCTCAGTCTGCCGCCGCCGAATGACACGTTGGCGAACGTGCAGTCCAGGAAGTGGCACCCTCCCGCGGCGGCCTCGTCGAACGCGGCCTCGGCGAAACGCAGCCCCTCGTACTCGCCGCCTTCCGCCAGGTCGCCCCGGTACGGGGTCAGTTCCGGGTGGCCAGCCATGCCGTCGACTGTATCCGCCCCGGGGCCCGCCGCCTTATGATCCTGCTGGGCCGGGCAGAACACGATAGGGGACCGGCCACCAGGAGGTGGAGCGCGGCATGGACGTGACCAGGCCCGTCGTCCGCACCGGCGCCGGGCTGGTTCGCGGCGAAAGGACGCAGTACGGCGTCGCCGTCTTCCGCGGGATTCCGTTCGCCCGGCCGCCAGTGGGTGACCTGCGGTTCGCCGCTCCCCGCCCGGCCCTGCCCTGGGACGGCGTGCGGGACGCGACGGCCTTCGGGCCGCCGCCGCCGCAGTCCGCCCTCGCGCTGACGCCGATGCCACCGCCCGCGCCAGCCGCGGATCCGGATGACTGGCTGACCGTCAACGTGTTCTCGCCGGGCCCCGGCGCGGCCGGGTTGCCCGTGATGGTGTGGATCTACGGCGGCGCGTACCGCTCCGGCTCGTCCGGGCTGCCGGGCTATGACGGGTCGCTGCTGGCCGGGCATGAGGTCGTGGTGGTTACCTTCAACCACCGCGTCGGCGTGGAGGGCTACGCCTACCTGCCCGGCGTGCCGGCCAACCGCGGGCTGCTGGACCAGGTCGCCGCGCTTGGCTGGGTTCGGCAGAACATCGCCGCGTTCGGCGGCGACCCGGACCGGGTGACCGTCTTCGGCGAGTCAGCCGGGGCCGGCGCGATCGCGGCGCTGCTGGTCATGCCCGCCGCGGCGGGCCTGTTCCGCGGGGCGATCGCGCAGAGCGTCCCGGGTACGTTCTTCACGCCGGACCTGGCCGCCGACGTGACCGCCGCCATCGCCGCCGAGGCCGGGCTGCCGGCCACCGCGGAGGCGTTCGCGGCCGCCGAGCCGGCCCGGCTGGCCGC